>JAWANB010000005.1:0-31290 GCA_038895675.1 Candidatus Iainarchaeum sp. | reverse complement strand
TCATGCTAGTTGAAATACCCACTTATGAAAGTTCTGTAAAACAAGGAGATAAAGACAAAACTTTTGTTGCAAAAGTAACGAACAAAGGCAACGAAGATGCAAATAATGTTGTTTTGTCATGGTCTTTACCTTCTGGCTGGACAATAAAAACAGGTTCACAACAAGTTACTCAAACGTTGTTGAAAGTAGATGAAGAATTATACAATACGATAGTGGTTGACATAAGCGAAAGTGCTGATAGTGGAACGGTAACTTTGACTGCAACTGCAACACCAGATAATAATGCACAAAAAACAAGAAGTGAACAGGTAAACGTAATAGTAATTCCATTACCAACACAACAAGAAAACCAAGAACAGCAAGAAGAACAAATAGTTCCTGGAATAGCGCCTTCTGCAAGTGCAACTACTTCAGCTTCAACAATCGCCTTTGCTGGCGGCAACATATTCAGTTCTGAAGAGCAAGTGAAAAAATTTTTCCAAACGATAGAGAAGTTCGAATTAGTCAGAGGTAAAGACCAATCATTTAAAGTAAAAGTAAAAAACCCATTCAAAGAAGAAATAATGAAAAGTCTTAGAGCTACAGTGTCAGGATTATTGTCTAAATATTTGAGTATAGAAAATCCAGATATAAACTATTTAGGGCCTGATGAAGAAACTTTCCTAATAGTGAAAATAATAGCACCAAAATATTTTGAACCAGGTAGGCATGAATTAGAGTTCACTATAACTGGGATACTTGAAGTAAAAGAAAAGAAATCAACAAAAGAAATACCTTTTACTTTCAAAAGCAAAGTAACGCTGTTTGTTAGAGACATAACAAAAGAAGAAGCCGAACAAATTCTTGAAAAAGCAAGACTTGAAACAGTAGAATTACTAAAATTGAATATTAACGCAAGAGAAATATTCAACTTGTTAGAAGAAGCAGAAATAAACATGCTCAACAATGATTACGATAAAGCAACAGAATACTCAAACCAAGCATTAGAATTAATTGAGGTTGCAAAAGAAGCACTAAAAGAGCTACAAGCGTTAGACGAACTAATAAATAAAAGCGAATCAGAAATGATTGAAGTAACGAAAACAAAAAGAATGAGAGAATTAGCAAAAATAGCTTTAGACAGAGGAGAATTCAGAAAAGCGTTAGATGTGTTAAAAGAAGCACATTTAACTTACAGCATTGAAACCAAAGGAGCAATAAACTATGGTTATTTCATAATGCAAAATAGCACCCAATTATCTTTAGGAATTTTATCTGGCTTAATTTTCTTTATAATTGGATTTATAAGCGTAAGAAGACTTTTCTTGAAAAATACTATAAAGACCTTACAATCTGAAGAAAAACTACTACTTGAACTAATAAAAGATGCACAAACAAAATGCTTTGTAGAAGGCAAAATGAGTATGAATGATTATCAAGAGACAATAAAACAATACGAAACAAAGTTTGCTATAGCAATAGAAAAAATTATAGAAGCACAGAACGAACTAATGAATCAACTTAGCTTCAAGTCAAAGAGCACAAAACTAAAAGAAGAAAGAGAAAGAATATTAAAAGAAATAAAACAAACACAAGCGTTATACTTTGAAAAAGGATTAATTGAAACAAGAGCATACCAAGCAAAAATAGATAGTTTAACAAAAAGACTCAACGAAATTGAAAAAAATATAACGTATAATGAAGCAACAAAGACAATAAGAACAAAAAAAGGAATTTTCAAATTTTTCTGGAGGGTCTTCTATAAAATATTCAAATAAAAAAGTCAGCAAACTAATGTTAGCCATAACATTATTTTATTTAGCAAGCAGTGTAATCAGCGAAAAAATAGAAACTATAGTAGATACTAACTCGGAAAATGTTGACTTTAATGCGCATAATTTGACTGCCATAATAGCTTCAAAACAAGAAATTAAAGAAATAGAAACAAAAATAAAAGAAATTGAAGATAAAGGAATTTCTACAAGCAGAATAAAAGATTTACTTTCAATAGCTAAAATAAGTTTGGATTATGCAATAGAATATGCTACTTACACTAAAGAAAATCCTGATTTGAGCCAATACAGGCAACGAATGAAAGAACTCAAAAAAGTAATTGAATTGGGATTAATTGCAAAACAAGAACTTGAAATGCTTGAAAAAAGAATAGAAGAAGCCAAAAACGAAAACATAGACACTTCAATATTAGAAGATTTTTATAAAAAAGCTGAACAAGAATTCATTGACGAAAGGTTTGAAAGAACTTTAGAAATAATCTCACAAACTGACCAAAAGATAGTAGAAATAGCAACTCAAAAAGCAAGAAAAGAAGCTATATATGAAGCAGCAGCTTCAAACTTAGTTAATCTCATAAAAACTTATCAAAACGAAATAATCATTGCAATTTTATTGCCTTTATTAATAAGTTTTATTTTTAGGCAACAATTGAAAAAAATACAATTGAAAGCTAGAATAAAAAGTTTAGAGTTAGAAAAAGAAATATTGAACCAAGAAAAGAAAAAAGCACAATCCGATTACTTTGAAAAAGGAATATTGTCAGAAAGCACTTATAAAAGTAAAATGCAAGTTTATAGTGACATGGAAAGGGACATTACAAGAGAATTAGCTTTATTGAAAGAGGAAGAAAAAAAAGCAAGCAAGAAAAAAGGACTCTTCTAAGCTCACTTTAAACATAACAAGGTTTTGATGGTTCTTTAGATAATTTAAAAAACAAACAAAAAAAAGCGCCTTTTCTTGAAAGACATGATAAGCAATAATTATTAAAAAATAAAACTTTAAAAAATATTAGAAAATCAATAGAAAAAGTGAATTAAATGTCAAATGAAAAAGAAATTAAACAGGAAAGAAAATACTTTAAAACTCACATCCCTGGAATGGATGAAATGTTTACACGAGGAATTCCCTGGGGCTCTGCAGTAATAGTTGAAGGTGGCCCTGGTTCTGGAAAGACTCTTTTTTGTCTTCAATCTGGTTTAAACGCATGCAAAGATGGTTATAAAGTGCTCTACATGAGTTTTGAAGAAAAAGAAGAAAGCTTAAGAGACCACATGAAAATGTTTGGTTATAACCCTGAAGAATATGAAAGAAAAGGACTTTTAAAAATAAAGAGATTCAATGCCTTGGACATAGCGAGAAGTGTTGAAGCTTTGTTAAGTGAAGCAAAAAAAGAGTTGTTGATAGATGTTGAAGTCGTTCTGATACCAAAAGATTTTAAGCCTGACATAGTCTTAATAGATTCTTTAACTTCTATTTCTTCTGCTTTTAGTGGAGAAGAATATAGGTTCAGAATTTATATGGAACAAATGTTTAGATACCTTGAAACCCACAACATAACTTCTTTATTGATAAGGGAAACTCCTAAGCCTACACACACTGGGACTGATGGACCTACTGAAGGTGGAGAAGCAATAAGTTTTCTGTCAGACGGAATAATAGTAATATACAATGTTCTTTATAGCAATGGAACGAGAGGCAGAGCATTAGAGATTTTCAAATTGAGAGGGGAAAACTTTCAAAGAAAATTAGTTGAGTTAACTATTTCTGATAAAGAAGGCATTAGAGTTTATCCTGATAGGCCTATAAAAGGGAAATATACTTTAACATGAAAGTTGTTAAAAAATCTATATGAGATTTAAGCCTAGAGAAAGGAAAAAAAAATTCGTTCCAACAAAATTAAAACGTGAAAAGTGGAGCGGGTTTTTTGGAAAAGATTATGGTTTAGAATTGAAACAAAAAACATTAGTTCCTTTAATTCGAGAGCTCGATAGAAAAGGATTGTTAGGGCGAAATTTTGTTGATGTTGGAAGCGGAGCTCAAGACATAATAACTAAAAACGGACTTGCTGCAAGAGCTGGTTTTTTATATGATGCTGAAAGAAAAAAAGTTTTGAGAATAGATTTAGCTTTTGATAAAGAAAAGATAAAAGAAAATGTTTTTGAAATGCCTTTGGATATTGAAACAAAAATTAAGACTTTTAGTCTTTTGCGAAAAATTGCAAGAGCAAAAAAATTTTTTGAAAATAAGCCTGTTGATACTTTTTTGCTTTCTGACGTTTTGAATTACGTTGATTATGAACAAGCATTAACAAATATTGCAAAGTTCCTCAGAAAAAACGGGTTAATAATAATATTTAACAAACCAGAAGAGGATTTGAAAGTCTTTTTTCTGAGAAAGGAGTAAAAAATAATGATGATTTATTGCGAACTTTGAGAAAGCTCGGTTTTAAAATAATTCATTGTGCGGATATTAATTCGTCTTTTCCTACAAATAAAAAAATTGGGCCTTTAGAACATATTATTTTAGTGGCTCAAAAAATTTAGACAAAAACTATGTTGATTGTATTTGTTTTTCTATTAGGGATTTTATTTTGTCTGGTTCTACGCCTAACTTTATTAGTCTTGTCTGGCCTTTTATTCCCTTGCCTGAATTTGTAGTATAAATTATTCCGTACATTTCGAGTTCGTTAATGTATTCTCTGTACCATCTTGAGCTTACCATGTTATTGCTGAGTTTTTTTGATATTTTGCAATATTCTTCGTAAACTTCGCCTGAGAATAGTATGCCTTCTTCTTGTTCGCCTGTTATTTTTTGGGTTGGCTTTTTTGTCAAGGAAAGACAGGAAATAGCATAAAGTACTAATTGTTGTTGTTCTGGTAAAGTAGAGACCATGTTTAGGATTAGTTCTTCTTCTACTTGCTTTTTTGCTTTTTGAACTTCAGTGTCTTTAACTATAGAGCCTTTCATGTCTGCTAACTCGCCAGCTCTCAATAATAACATAACTGCAGTTCTTGCGTCGCCTGATTCTTGTGCTGCTATTGCTGCTGCTAATCTTATAGCACTTTCATCAACAGTGTTTGGTTTAAAAGCTATTGAAACTCTTTGTCTTAAGATTTCTGTTAGTTCCTCTGCATTATATGGCGGAAAAACCATTTCTTGTTGACAAAGACTTGATTTTGTCCTTGGATCTAATCGGTCTTTGAACATTAAATTGTTTGATATGCCTATTATTGTTATTCCGCCTTTTTCTATTTCGCTGTTTGCTCTTGTCAAACCATAAACTAACTCGTCTAAGTCTTTTATTTTATCTATTTCGTCAAGAACTATTACTAATTGATTGCCTTTCCTTGCGAAATCAACTAATTTTTCATAAACGAAGGCTGCTGAAAAACCCAAAAAATTCTCTTCTGGATAAAAGTCTTTTACTAACTTTATTAGAACACGATACTTGCTGTTGTGATTCCTACAATTAACATAATTTCCAACAACCAACAAGCCATGTTTAGAAGTAAATTCCAACAATTGCTTTAGAACATGCTTTGTTACAGAAGTCTTTCCAGTCCCTGTTTTTCCAAATATGAAAATATTGTCAGCCTTTTGGCCTCGCAAAGTAGTCGCCAAAATTTTTGAAATATTTTCAATGTAAGTTTCTCTAAAAGGAAGAACATCAGGCGTATAATAAGGGGTCATGAGGTTTCGGTCTAAAAAAATAGTGTCTTTTTCAAACTCTTTTGCAAAAACATTCACAGCGTTCATGCAACCCCTTTAATAGAACGCTTTAACTTTTTTTAAAAAAATTTAGTTATGGAACTGAACTACTTCCGCTAAATGTATTTGAAAATTTAACTTAAATAAACTCTTCAAAACTCAAAAGTAGCACTACCAAAAGCTTAAAATAAGCATCATACGTAATGAATTAGGTTTAGCCCATGATGGAGGGGTGATTACTATATGGCATTTATGGAAAAGCTTATAGGCAAAAAAAAAGAGGATTTTGATATTGAAGAGTTCTTGAATAAAATAGACACAGAACAAGAAGACCCTTACGAGGACGCAGACGCTTTTGTGAAGCCTATCACGCTTTCAACTGACCAAGACAAAGACTTGGTATTAGAAGAAGCAAAAAAAGGCAATATAGTGTTAGTAAACATTGGAGATTTAAGCAAAAGAAATGCACAAAAGTTGAAGGAACTCGTGAATGAAATAAAAGCAGGCATTGAATCTATAAACGGAGACATAGCAAGGATAAGCCAAGAAAAAGTCATAGTAACGCCAAGCAGAGTAAAAATAATAAAAAGAAAAGATTAGTGAAGTGAATGTTTTTAGAGAAACCAGCTTTTCCGGTTTCCTGCGACTTAGGATGCGCGGAAGAGAAGGTTTCAAATTTTTTTGACTCTAACAACGCAAAAAACCACTCTTTTATAGGCTATGAATTAGAATATGTGCCATATTATTTCTTTTCTTTTGATGCATATAAAGAAGAAAAAAATCAAACAAAGGTTGTTGAACAAGGAAACAATGCTTTAAACGCGAATAATGGTAATCTCGAACCTAAACTTTCTAACCTGATTTTGCAAATTGAAAATCCAAGCAAAGAAATAAAACACAACTACCAATACAAAGTAATTCAGCCAAGAATAAACGAAAAAGAAGCCGAAAAACTAATTAGAATGAGATTAGCTTCAAAGTATCAAACAACAAAAGATTTAGTAGTTATTTCTGGCTTAACCCTTAACTTTGTCCCTTTTTGGAAATTAAGAGTAAACGTTGGTGGTAAAAAATTTTTTGTCTGTGTGAATGGCTTTGATGGCTCGATAGAATGTAAAGATAATTTTCCTAAAAAGGAAAATAATTTTGAAAAAAAAGACGAATTGCAAGAAGCCATAAAAGATGTTTCTGAAATAAAAAATTGGCCGAGTTTGTTTCAAGAAACGATTTATTACTTTATCGAAAAACTAATTAGTATCATTAACTTGTTTAATAACAAAAAAGAACATTCTAAAAAAGAAATAAAATTTGACAAAACAGATTTATTAGTAATACTATTGGCTTTAATCGCAATCATAATAGTGATTTATGTGCTATTGTTACGTTAATTTTTGGCCTGGCCTAATTGCTCTTTGATCGATTGCGCTAAGTTTTTTCCTAATACTCTTTCAAGGTCTTTTACATCTACATTTTTCAAAGAACTTATAGATTTCAAGCCTGAATTAAATAGTTTTCTTGCTCTCACTCTTCCAACACCTTTTAATTCGCAAAGCTCTATCAACTCTTCGCTTATTCCATAAGCCAATCTTTTTCTTAATATTGCCAAGTTTGGTAAATGCATTTGCAAGCCTAACAATTTGGACAATTCAAAGGCAGAATAGCAAAGCCAATCAGCATCTTGAAGTTTCATTCTAAAGGTCCCTGGTTGAATGTTGTAAGTACTTACTATGTTTTGTTCTTTTACTTCACTTACCCAATCCATTAGCATGTTAGTTGCATGAATTTTTTCAAAAAAATGCTCGTCCAAAAAAATTTCTTGATTGTAATTTACAGGCAAGTCTTTTTCAATAAAAGAATTTTGTAAAAATGAAATAGCATCTTTGCTTGGTTTGGGCCAAGGTCTAAACTCGTCAAGAGAAGCTATAATGAAAAGATAACTAAACAAATTGGTCTTTTGTGCTTTGAGCATTTGAATCAACTTATGAGCAGACAAAGGATAAAGGTAAAGTTGAGCTACTCTTTTTCCTAAAGGAGTTGCCTCCAAACGCTGGTCATCGCCTACTAAAAACCCCATTTCAATCAAAGATTTTAAGGCTTTGATTATGCTTTTTGAAATTTTTGAAATTCCTTTGTTTTGATTTGCAAAAAAAGTTAATGAAAAAAATTCTTCAGCGCTTTCCATGTCAGAAATGAAGCCAGAAGAAATAGTACTCAATAAATGAAAAGAAATTTCTTGTTCATTATTCAAAAAAGAAGTTATTTCTTCTATTTCGCCAAAAATAAAGTAATCAAAGTAATCTTGTTTTTGTGATTCGTTTTTTGCTATTAGGATTGCTTCTCCTGAACTATCATACTTTGGTCTTCCGGCTCTGCCTGCAACCTGCTTCCACTCGTAAACTGGAATTTTTTCCATGCCGAAAGAACTATAACGGTAAGGGGAAGGCATTATTACTCTAAAAGCAGGAAGATTAACACCTATTGCTAAAGTTGGTGTTGAAGAAATGAATTTCAAATAGTTTTTCTTAAAAAGAGACTCTATTATTTGCCTCTGTTTGTGCAATAAACCAGCATTATGAAAGCAAGAGCCTTTTTTTATGAGAGAAGCTAATTTTTGGCATTGTTTAGTGGGCTGTTCAAGGACATTCAAGACAATTTGCGAAGCTTTTTCAAGAACTTTTTTTTCTTTTTCAGACAAATAGTTTTGGGAAATAGAAGCTAATTTTTCTGCATAATTTTCACTTGTTTTTCTTGTGTTCAAAAAGAAAATAGCCTGCTTGTTCTTTTTCAAAGTGTCTAAAGCTAAAGAACTTAAAGCATCTTCTCTCAAACTGACTTTTTCTATGTTATCTTTGAAGTAAATTACGCCTTCTAAATAAATTCCTTCTTTTAACTCTACAGGCCTATAATTTGAAACAACGAGTTCTGCTGAAAGCCAATCTGCTATTTCTTTAGAGTTTGGTATGGTTGCACTCAAACCAAGCACTTGAATTTTTTTGTTTAGTAATTTTAGTTTGGTTATTATCACTTCTAAAGTAGGGCCTCTATCTGAACCTAACATGTGTATTTCGTCAACTATTAAGACGCCAATATTAGAAAGCCAATTTGCTTCATGGTTAAGCAAAGAATCAAGTTTTTCATAAGTAGTGAAAATCATGTCTTTAAAAGCAAGTTTTGAGCCGGAAGAATCAAAGTCGCCAATACTAAGAGCAAACTTTATTTTCAAATCCTTGTATTTTTCTCTAAAGTCTTTAGCGTGTTCAGATGCAAGAGCTCTCAAAGGACAAGTGTAAACTACTTTTTTCCCTTTTTTCAGAATTGAATTTAAGGCAACTAATTCTGCAATAGTTGTTTTTCCAGAAGCAGTTGGAGAACTTATTACTACACTTTTCTCAAAAATACCTGCTTTAATTGCTTTTTCTTGCATTGGATTAAATTTCTCAAAATTGTTTCTTGACTTGACCAATTCCAAAATATCAAACATTCAAGCACCAATAAAAAAAATAAGGAAAAAAATAAATTGGAAGCACAAAGTTAGTTTTGTGCTTGTTCTTTCAAAAGAACGAATTCGTAAGCCTTGTTCAATGCAAGCATTGCTTTTGGTAGATCGTTAACGCCTAAAGAGTTTGTTGACTTCCATTCATTACCATCTTTATAGCGTTTAGTTAGTCTTATGCTGTGCCTACTCTTGCCTTCCCCACTCTGATTTTCCCAAATAGCTACTTGTATTTGGCCTACGTTGAATTTTGTTTTTGGTGAATCTCCTTTTTCCATTTTAACCCCCTCAGTTTGCTTCAAAAGCTTCTTTGAACATTTTTGCATTCTTGTCGTCAAAAAAAACTATTTGAAAGGTGTACATTAAATCACCAAAAAAAAGTATTAACTAACTAAATAAAAAGACGCTTAAGGAGTAAACTGCCAGTGCTAGTAAGTATTAGATAATAAGCTATTTGTTTTTCTCTAATAGTTTTTGTATTGCTTCAGCTATGTCACCTTTAGAGTCTTTTAAGGCGTTCAATGCTTGTTCTTTGCTTACTTTTGCTTGTTCTGCAACCAAGTTTATGTCTGCTTCTGGTATTTCTAAGTCTTTTTTTTGTTCTAAAGCGTTTCCTATTATAGTATAAATGCTCTGACCCTGAACTTTCATCAACGTTATGCTTGGTTTTTCAATAACAAGCGTTTTTGATTGGGACTCTATAATAACTCTGTTTGCATCCAAGTCTTCAGTCTTTATGCCAAATTGTTGAAGCATTTGCTTCATTTTTTTAGGGTCATTACCTAAACCTGGAAACATCATAAAAAAGAATTGGAAAAAGTTTAAAAAACAAACAAAAATAATGCCTAAAAAAATTATAATGACAATAAAAGACCGAAAAATGGGCAAAAAAAAGCCGAACGACAAATTTAATATTGGTTTTTTCATTTGATTTTGAGTTATGAAGCAAAATGTAATAAGTTCTTTTAAAGTCTTTAATAGCAATTATAGTTTGGCGGACAAACCTGAAAGGCTCGAAGCTCTAAAAAAGTACTTTGATTACGGAGGCGTCATTTCAGTTTTAAAAAAAGAAAAAGGATGGCCAAAACTAATTTATCCTTCCATATTCAGAATTGATGCACAAATAAAAGAACTTACTGAAAAAAGACTAAAATTCATAGAAAAGCAAAATGAATGGAAAAAAAGACTAAGCGAAGCAAAAAATTATCATGCAAAACACCACATACTAAAGTTCAAAGAGCCTCTTTACTGGCAACATGTAAAAAGAATATTAATGGACAAACAATATAGAGAAGATGCTGAATTGGTAGGATTGCCTGCCCACTTAGCTTCTGACGATAGGTACAAGCCAATGATAAAAATGTTTTTGCAAGACAGCGACTATAGAAAAAATTTGGTTGAAACAGTGAAAAATAGTATTGCTTATAAAAAAGACAAAAAATTAGCTAAATACGTTGATGTTTTACAAGGATTGAGAGCTGAAATGTCTGATTCTATGATAAATGACATCTCAAAAAAAATAGCAGAAATAGAAGACCAAATAAACACACTAAAAATAATAAGAAAATGGGCAGAAGAATAAATGACTTGGTTAGTATTTTCTTTGTAGAAATCACGCTAAGTTTTTCAAATTAGTTTGGAATCTTTTAATATGATTGTTTTTTAAGTCGCTTTTAAGTCGCTTCTATGAAGCTGTTATCAGCTTCCTTTGCTTGCACACTATAAGCCCCATATCTCTTTGAAGCTATCATAAAAATAGACAAATTGACGTTTTGGTCTTGAGAAACTTTTGGAGATACCCAAGCCTCAAAATTTCCTTCCGGAACTTTATAAGAAAAGTTTTGTTCTTCTGAAAAAATTGATTCCGCATTAACAAACACTTTTCTTAATATTTCAAATTTTAGGCTTTGTTTTTTTGCATAATTATTTATGTCTTCTATTTTTTCTAAATTTGTTCCGAAAATTTCTCCGCTCAAAGAAAAGTTAGGGCCAATAAAATTTCCAGTCTTATAGCCCAACGAAGAAAATTCTTCCAAAACTTTTTCACTCAATGAAAATAAGTTTGAATCCTGTTTTGCCGTGAGAACTATTTCGTTAGTGTCTTGATTTATTGTAAAATTTTCTATGTCGGAAAAGCTTGACAATAATCTATTAACGTCCTCTGAAAAATATTGTGATTCCAAAGTTGTTTTTAGTTGCAGGTTTGTTGGAGAAACCTTGGCAGAAACTCGTTCTTTCCCTACCTTTTCCTCTATAAAAGAAATCAAAGAATAAAGTTTGTTGACTTCATTAAATTTTGCTATAGTATTAAAGGCATAATCATCACTTATTTGTGAAACATTGTAATTTCCGCCAGTGAAAACTAATTGTTGAGCTGTTTCTAAGTTTGAAGTCTCTTGTGCTAAAGCATTAACTAATTGTTTGCCTTCAAAAATTGCTACCAAATCAACTTTTATTTTATCGCCTTTCAAAGTGTCCAATTGTACAATAGCATTTACTTGATTCATTGGAAACTCGTAGTCGAGAGTTATGCCTGTTTCTTCATTTTTCAATTGTGTTTTGCCACCTAACTTTATTAATGCTTGAGGAAAAATACCTAATTGGGAAAGTTCTTCAGTATTTGAAAGAAATTCTTGAAGTTTTTGGAAATCTGAAGTTGACTTAAACCTAACTTGAGCCCTATAAATATCTCCTACAAATTCTGAATTTGAAATAGACAAAACTATGTTGGAAGACATTATTTTAGAGTCAATAGCGTAAGTTTCAGCTTCGCTTGTTTTGCCTAAAATCACGGCACTTGGAAAAACTTGGATAACGTTAGCATCAACTCCAGAAGCAGTATAATTTACTTGTGTTGCTCCTTCAACATTAGGATTGACTACTTGAGGTGGTTTTTGTTCTGAACGAGGAAACAAAAAAAATAAAGAACCAAGCATTAGTATTGCTATAAAAAGTGCCCAAAATTGTTGTTTAGAAAGCATAGTAAAAATTCAAAACATAGTTCTTTTAATTTATTGCCAAATCTCTGTAATAATGAAACAAAACAGCATTGCTTACATAGAATTTACCGGAAGAGACTTGGTTACTGGAAAAATATTTGACACTACTTCTGAAGAAGTAGCAAAAGAAAACAACATATATGACCAAAACAAGAAATATGGGCCATTGCCAATAATAGTTGGCATAGGAGAAATAATAAAAGGCATTGATGAAATGCTACTACAAATGGAAGAAAACGAGTCAAAAAAGTCAATTATAAGTGCTGACAAAGGATTTGGCCAAAGAAGAAAGGAACTAATAGTGTTAGTACCTCTCGCTGAATTCACTAAAAGAAAAATACAGCCTTTTCCAGGCTTAATAGTTGAAGTAAATGGAGCGTATGGTAGAGTACAAACTGTTTCAGGAGGAAGAGTCAGAGTTGATTTGAATAGTGATCTTGCAGGCCATGACTTAGAATATGAGGTTAAAGTAGTTAAAGAAGTTAAAGATAAAAACGAGAAAGCTCAAATAATTGTTGAAAAATTCTTTCCGCTAAAAGAAAAACCTATTGCAAAAATAGTAAATGAAAAACTATTAATAGAAATGGATAAAAGCAAAGCACAAAAACTTTCTCAAGTAATACCGATTTTTGTAAAAAAAGTAAAAGAAATGATGCCAGAAATAAAAGAAGTTGAATTCGTAGAAAAAGAACAAAAACAAGAAAAAACGTCTTAATTGAAAAAATAATTAATTCAGGCTTACAAAGGCTCTGTATAAATGAATGATAATTATAAACAAAAACAACTAGAAAAAAGACCTGACAATAAAAAAAACGCCTAAAAAACAAATCACAAAACAAAAACAAGTATAAAAAAGAACGCAAAGAGGTTTAGAGAGGTTTAGAAATCAGGTTTATAAATATTTCAGAATGAAACATTAATACCTAATGATTTACTGGTTTTTATGGACAAAGACTTAAAACAACTTAAAACTGGCACTACAACCGTAGGAATAATATATAATAACGGCGTAGTTCTTGCAGCGGACAAGCGCGCAAGCATGGGCCACATTGTTTACGAAGAAGACTCTGAAAAAATTTATGACATAAATGGCATCTTTGCAATCACGAATGCAGGTAATGTGGGAGATAGTTTAATGGTAATAAGGTTTTTGAAAGCACAAGCGAAAATTTACGAGTTAGAAAGAGAAGAGAAAATGACTGCTAAAGAAGCCTCAAATCTACTTTCAAACATATTAGGTTCTTCAAGGTATTACCCTTATATTTGCCAATTTTTAGTTGCAGGATACAATAATGGCCCTGAACTTTTTGATGTAACGCCTTTTGGAGCAATGTTAGAAAGAAAAAATTATGGTGCAACTGGTTCTGGGACAGAACAAGCCTTAGCTACTTTAGACAATTATTATAAAGAAGGAATGAACGAAAAAGAAGCAATATTGTTAGGTATAAAAGCAATAGAAGCTGGAAAAAGAAGAGACGTTTTTTCTGGAGGCAAAGGTGTAACTGTATTTGTTGTTGATTCGAAAGGAGTAAGGCAAGTACCACAAGAGACTCTAACAAAGTATATTAAAACAGAAGCATAAAAATAAGCTTATTTTAAAAATAAAAAAAGGTCCTAAGATGGAATACCTGAAACAAGTTAAAGACATAGTCAATGAAACAATTCCTAAAGAGGCAGGAATTACTTCTGTAGAGCTTGAAGGCCCAGAAATAGCTATTTACACTGAAAACCCAAAGGCTTTTCATGACAACGAATCTTACGTAAAAGACCTTGCTCAAAAACTCAAGAAAAAGGTAAACATAAGAGTAGACAAGTCTTTACTATTGGAAGAAAAAGAAGCAAAAGAAAAAATATTAGAAATAATACCAAAAGATGCTGGTGTAAGCGATGTGCAATTCATGGAAGCGTTTTCTGAAGTAATGATTGAAGCCATGAAACCAGGAGTAGTAATAGGCAAAAATGGTGAAATTACAAAAAAAATAATTTTGGAGACAGGTTGGACACCACACATAGTTAGAGCGCCTTCATCACCAAGCGAAATACTAAAAGGCATAAGACATCACCTTGTCAAGTATGCTTCTGAAAGAAGAAAATATCTCATAGAAGTGGCAAAAAAGATTTACGGAGAACAACCACAGCCAAGTTGGATAAGACTAACGCCTTTAGGAGGATTTAGGCAAGTTGGAAGAAGTTGCATATTATTAGAAACAAGAAAAACAAAAATACTTTTAGATTGCGGAATAAATGTTGGAGCTCAAACGCCTGAAGAAATGTACCCCTATTTAGATGCCATAAGGTTTCCAATAAACGAATTGGATGCAATAGTGTTAAGCCATGCGCACATGGACCACTGCGGATTTATACCTTACTTGTACAAAGCAGGTTATTCTGGGCCAATGTATTGTACTGAACCAACAAGAGATTTGAGCGCATTGCTATTGTTTGATTACCTTGACATAATAGCAAAAGAAAATAAAGAAGCACCGTTTGGAGAGAGAGACATAAAAGAAATGCTAAAACATACAATAACGAGAGAATACAGAGAAGTAACAGACATAGCGCCAGACATTAGAATAACTTTTCATAATGCGGCACACGTACTTGGAAGTGCCTCGGTGCACTTGCACATAGGAGAAGGAGCCCATAACTTGGTTTATGGTGCAGACATAAAGTATGGGTTTACAAGACTTTTCAACAATGTTGACATTAATTATCCGAGACTTGAGACATTGATAATTGAAAGCACTTATGGTGCGAAAGAAGACATAATGCCACAACGAGAAGAAACAGAAGCTACTTTGCTAAAAGTAATACAAGAAACCGTAAACCAAGGCGGGATAGTATTAATACCTGTTTTTGCGGTTGGGAGAGCTCAAGAATTACAATTAGTAATAGAAAACTTTTACAGAAAAGGACTAATAGATCCAGAAGTAAAAGTTTACATAGACGGAATGACAAAAGAAAGCTCGGCAATCCATACTGCTTATCCTGAATACTTAAGAAACATAGTGCAAACGAGAGTCTTACAAAACGACAGCCCTTTCACTTCTGAAATATTCCAAACAGCAAAACCAGAAGATAGAGACAACATATGCCAAAATGGTAGAGCAATAATACTAGCCTCTAGCGGAATGATGACAGGAGGCGCAAGCGTCCAATACTTTTACAAGTTAGCAGAAAACCCAATAAACACGCTAATATTCGTAGGTTATCAAGGTGAAGGCACTTTAGGAAGAAAAATTCAAGCAGGGTTGAGAAGCATACCAATAACATTGAATGACGGGAAAACAAAAAAATTAGAAATAAATATGAGGGTAGAAACAATAGAAGGATTTTCAGGTCACTCTGATAGAGCACAATTAGTATCTTATGTTAGAAGCTTAAAGCCAAAGCCAAAGAAAATACTCACTAACCATGGAGAAGCGGCAAAAACAATAGAATTAGCCAAATATTTTTCAGCAAAGTTTGAAATAAGTTCACAAGCAATTAAAAACTTGGACAGCATAAGACTAAAATAAAAAAAATGTGGTTTATTAGAAAAAATAAACATTAATTACAAAACATTGCTAAAAAAACTATAAGCAATAAAACTAAAAACAAAAAAAAACACAACATGCACGATAAAAAATCTTACAAAAAACACTTAAACGTCTTAAACATAATTGAAAAAATAAGAAAAGCACAATTGTAAAAAGCAGTCTAAGAAAAAACAAGATAATACATAACACGATTTTTTACAAAAATAAATTTAATAAAAAATTTACAAAAAAAATCACTTAAACATAAAATTAACACTAAAAAATCGTTAAAAGGCTTATTTTCCGAAAAAAATCATTAAGTAAGGTTATAAGGCGAAAATACGCCTTTTTTTGCCTTTTATTACGAAAAGTATTTATATTAGTTAGGTTATTATAAGTTGGTTTAAAAATTTGGTGATTTAATGGCTCTTGGTGTTGAAAGCAACAAGGAAAGTCGTGCCAATGAGCTAACCAAAAGCTTTGAATCTGGTGGAAAGAGGCTAAGCGATAACCAAACAGGATTAACCAAGCCCTCTATTAAATTTAATAACGCTGGTTCACCGCCTCTTTCCTAATTTTCAATGATAATCACATTATCACACAAACCAACTTTGATTTAAAACCTTTTCTTAAAGTCTTCTCAAGACAAATAATATATGAGGTTAGGAATTACAGGAACGCCTGGAGTAGGCAAAACAAGCGTTGCTAAAGAACTTGGCGAATTCTTTCAATTCAAAGTAGTTAATGAAAAAGACTTTTGCATAAAAAAAGGCATAGCAGAAATAGACGAAAAAACAAACGAAATTTTGGTAGATATTGAAAAACTTGAAAAAAAACTAAATGCTTTCTTGAAAACTTTCAAAAACGTTATAGTAGAAGGCCACATGATTTGCGAAACAAAAGCGAATTTTGATTATGTCATAGTAATCACTTGCAACCCAGAAATACTTGAGTTTAGGCTTTCTATGAGAGGATATAACGAAGAAAAAATACAAGACAATGTTTTTTGTGAAGGCATAGATTATTGCAAAAAATGGGTTTTACGAAATTACGACAAAGAAAAAGTCATTATAATAGAGAATAGAAAGTCTATTAAAGAAACTGCGCTATCAATAATACTTGAAATAGAAAGACGCGAGAGGGGTAAAAGTGTTCAAAAATAGTTTTTTGGTAGTTTTGGTTTTTTTAGCCCCAATTATTTTGGCTACTCCTATAGAAGTGAAAAGTTTGGAGGAACTTGGTTATAAGGACTTTTACGTTAACGAATTCAATACTTATTATTGTAAAGAATATTCTTTAAGTTTTCAAAATGATGTAAATGCTTTTGTTTTCCCAATAATGCAAATCTCAAGCGAGATTCAAGGTTACCCTAATGGTACTGAAGAACTAAGAATATACTTGAACAACAACCTTGTTGAAGAACTTGACTTTTTTGAGCCCGTCAATAATAAGTTAGTTTATTTTCCAAAAGAAATGTGGGAAAAAAATAATACGCTAAAGGTTTGTATAAAAACCTCTTTTAATATAAATAAAATCGGTTTTTTAGCAAAAACAAGAATAGGGCTTTTTGAGTCTTATTACTTTCCAAAAGAAGATGGCTTTAAACTTGAGCTTGAAACTTACGAACCAATATTAGGAAAACAATTCAAAATTAGTGCGGTAGCAAAAAACTATGGAAGCAAAGACCTTGATGTTTCAATATATTATAGAAAAAGTGAATTAGAAAAAGTTTTGAAAGAGTTAAGTATTTTGAAAGGCGAAACTGCAAAAAAAGGTGTTGTTCCTAAATGCGAAAAAAGAAACGAAAACAATGAATGCATAAAGCCAGGTGTGCTAAAACTAAGTTATGACGCGGTTGCTAATAAGGCAATACAAATGAGTATTTTGCCTGCGGTAATGGAATTCACTGATGTTTTTGGAAATAAACAAATTTTACTTTCTAATAGGCCTGAAGTATATGTAAAAGAACCTCAAAAAGACATAATGGCTGAGATAGTAATGAAAAAAGACAAAATACCTAAAAACCAGGTTTTTGAAGTTAGTGTTTTGTTGAAGAATATCTCTGAAAAAGAAATAAATGATATAAAAGTAGATTTAGATACTCCTCAAGGTAAAATTTCGCAAAACGTTGCAAGAATTAGTAAAAATGAAATAATGGAAGTAAAGTACAATATTAAAATTGAAGAAGCAGGGAACTATGATTTAGGTTGTGAAGTCTTTTATAATGAAAATAAAATAGAGTGTAAAAAAACAAACTTAATAATAACCAATGAATTTGTCAATGTTGAAACTATAATGGGAATATTGCTTGGCTTAATAGGTTTAGGGGTATTAGCTTATTTCTACTTCAAAAAAGAAAGTAATGCGTAGTTAGTAATCTATGCCTTCTGTTTCTATGCCCATCTCTTCTCTGAAAACTTTTATTTTTGTGTTTTTGTCTTTCAAATCTGGCCTTACCAACAGGGTTATTCTACTAGGTCTAGAAAAATCTTTGTAATAATAGTTTGAAGTATCACAAAACTTTTTTGACCAAGCCTCTATTTCTTCAAAGCTGAGCATGTTTTCTCTCGAAAGTCTTGACCTTGAATCCCCTATATGCATGTATGACTTTACTTCAATGAATTCTGGTTTCATTAACCAAGCTATTTCTGACCATTGTTTTAGCTTTGTTTCATCGTCGTTTACATTTTTGATCAGGGTTATTCTCATTACCTTTCTCGTTTTGAGTTCAGAAATTACTTTTAACGAATTCAATAGTCTTTGCCAACCGTCACTATAAACACTCCTATTAACTTTCTTAAAAGTTTGTTCATCGTATGCGTCAACAGAAACATAAAGCTGAGTTGGCAAAAAATCGTCATTAGTCGCCATTTTTTCAAAGACGTCTGTTTTTTGGGCGTTAGTAACCAAAAAGACGCTTTTTGTTGTAGGTAAAGACTTTATTTTTTGGATTAATTCACAAATTTTTGGATAAAGTGTTGGTTCGCCTGACAAAGAAATAGCCCAATGAGTAGGCATTTGTGCCTTTTCAAACCTTTTCAAATTTATTCCTGACAAACCCTTAAATCCAACTAATAGTTTTTGTCTTTGAACTATGGTGCCTTCTATTATTTTCTCGGGGTCATCTACTTCAATGTCCTCAAGATTTTTGTTTCTCATCCATTCCATAGGTCGCCAACAAAAAACGCAATTTTCATTACACCAAAGAACTGCAGGAGACATTTGGGCACAAGACGAACATTCTATGCCATAAAATTTTTGTTTATAACAAACGCCTTCTTGTTTTATAGCCTTCTTGTTCCAAGAACAAATTTGCACAGCTGAATGTGAACCTACTATCGCGTATTTAGATTTACTGAGCTTTTCCACTTGCTTTTTTGACAAGTACTTTGTCGCTTCTTTAGCTGAAACGCTTTTAGTATTCAAACCCAGGTTAGCTTGTTCTAAAATTATCGCCATTAAAAAAGAAAAACCTAAAATCTATTAAAAAAGTAGAAGTAATGTTAAGCCCATGCCAAAAATAAAGAAAATTCAAACAAACACCAAAAAAATCGTTAATTGACGAAATATTTAACTACTTTTTCGTTGATTGTCTATTAAGTGTTTTTATGGTTTGTTTGAAATTAAACTCAAGCGATAAAAAAAACATCAGGATAAGTTTCATGTTTTCTATTCTTCTGCTTTTTTCAGGGTGTGTTTCTATTACAAGTGAAGAAGAAAGATTGAACTGTTTAGCATTATCACAAGAATCATTCTTAGGAATAAACTGCAAATCAATAGAGCAATGCTTCAAAGAAATTGATTCTCTTTTCCCAATAGATTCAAAATTTTTGGGAAACGAAGTAAAAGAAGAAATTTTTAAAGCAAAAAGCAGCGCAGCCTCTTCTTGGCTTTTGATTTCAAAAGCAAATGAAAATCTTTTAGCTATAAACCAAGCTTGCAAAGAAAAAGATTACAAAAATCTGCCAGAAAATACTAACGAACTAAGAACAAACTTGATAGAAGTCTCAAAACACATAGATGAATTCATTAAACATTCAATAAAAGCAATTGCCTTAGAATTAGCAGAAATGAAAACAGAAGAAATAGAAATTGCAAAAGACTCACAGCTTTTCAAAAACTATTCTGCACTAAATCAAACAATAGTTGACTTTTCAACTAAAAATACTACAGGAAATAGTTATGCGGCAAAAATAAACAGGTTTTCTTCAATATTAAGCGAATTTGCAAAAGCCTTAGAAATTGATTCAAAAGCCTTTAATTTGAATACAACAGAAATATTGAAAAAAACAAAACCGTTAACAGATGAAACGGCAAAAAATTATAATTTCAAACTAATGCTGTTTTTTCCGCTGTTTGAATCAGGAGCAAAAATATTTGACAACATACTATCATTAAAAACGAGTTTGGCTACGATAAAAAACATTCCGCCAAAAGGTTTTTTCCCTGAAATTGCAAACATTGTTGGAAAAAACGATTCTGCTTTCTCACAATTCTTTACAGAATTTTCAGAAATAACAAAAAACAAGAAAAAAATGTTTGAAGAACAAAACACAAATTATCAACAAACAAAACAAAATTTAGACTTAATTAACAGAACCATAGGAGAAATAACTTACGGCAATTACTTAGACTACATTGCTTCAAACTTAAAAGTAAAACAAAAAAATCAAGCAGAAAACAAACTTGTTGATGAAATTTTTGAACTTCAAAGCAATTTTTATGAATTGGAAAAAGAAAAAACTAATTTGGAAAACAAACTCGAGAATTTAGAAAAAAATAAAAACAACAAGACTTTAGGAAAATCCTATTCTGAATCGCTTGTTTTGTTAAGAGAATCAGAAGAACTATTAGAAAAGGCTTTGATTATTGAAAGTGCCTTCAAAGAATCAAAAAAAGCATGTGACTTAAAAATAAAAGAAATAAAAAACAAAGTAAACACTAAAGAACTGCAAAGCAATTCAACTTTTGAAATGAAAGCAATTATTGACTCAAAAATAAGCATGTATGAAGAAAACAAAGGAATAGAAAAATGCATTGAAATAATGAATTACTTTGAAGAATTTTCTACAATAGCTTCTTCTAATTCTTTTCAAGATGTTGTTTTAGAAGAAATAAAAGAATGTGCATTGAAATTAGAAGAACTTTCAAAGAAAGCCAACTACAACGACTTGGAAGTGCAAGCAATTTCAATTCAAAGAAACTTAGTAAAAAATTATTTTGTTTTAGAAGCTTGCAGAAACTCGTTAGAGTCTTTAAATTACAGGTTAAAAAACTCTGATTTAGTTCTCAATTCTTTAGAAACAATAGAAAAAGCATTGAATATGATATCTAACACTAAACTTTTTTTGCAAAGTAAAGGAATAACAGAACAAGAATTACAAAGCCTTTATTCTGAAACAAAAAAAATAGAGGAATATTTAGAAAAAAGTGGTATCAAACCTTTTTCTGCTGAAAAATTTTTGGCTTACGAAAATACAAATGATTCCAACAAATTATTGGCAGAAGTACAAAAAAAAGTTTCTGAAAGTATTTCAAAAAATTCAAAATTAATTTACTCTTTTAACCAAGATGAAAACCAAACGAAATTCAACGTTAGAAACGACTTTGAAAAAATAGAAGCATCTTTTGTTATTGAATTGAATTTTAATTCAATAGACTTTAATTTAATACATGCAAATAATTTAAGAGTCCTGAAAGGAGAAAAAACCAGAATTGTTTTTGACTATTTAGAAAAAGGGGACAATAAAGTAATTTTTATTAAAGACAAAAAAGAAAAAATTCTTGATTCACAAAACAATTTAGAACCAAACCCTATAAACCCTATTTATGAACTAGATAAGGCTAATTTTACTTTGAATAAACTTGAAAGACTTTCTTCAAACATAGCAATG
Organism: Candidatus Iainarchaeum sp.; assembly: GCA_038895675.1. Classification (GTDB taxonomy): domain Archaea; phylum Iainarchaeota; class Iainarchaeia; order Iainarchaeales; family Iainarchaeaceae; genus CABMIU01. The sequence goes on along the minus strand of JAWANB010000005.1, from coordinate 9,905 downwards.
CTTGAAAAAGAATTTAGCAATTTAAGACCAGACGAGTATGCAGAAATATTAAGTTTATTACCAATAACTAAAGAAAGGCTAAAAGAACTGAAGAAAATAGAAGAAAAAAGAAACGACTTAGAAAAAATAGTAAGTTTGATTAAAGATCAAAATTATTCAGAAGCAAAAATTTTGGCTAACAAAATAAAACTAGATAAACTATCTGAAATTGTCTCTGAGGCAGAACAAGAAAGTGGTTCAAGCATACAAAAAATAAAAGAGTTGGCAAACGCTTCTTACAACGCAGCAAAAGAAAAAATTGAAGCCTCACAGCCTTCAGAAGAAGCAAAAGTTCTATTAGAAGAGTCAAAACAAAGTCTTTCTCAATCACACTATCTTGAGTCAATAGTCAATTCACAAAGAGCAATAGGTAATGTTGTTGCACAACAAAAGAATGAAGTGCCTTTAATAGCAATAGGACTTGCTTTAGTGCTTTGCATAATAGTATTGTTTTTCTTGAAAAAAAAGAAAAACGATAAAGAATTTGATTTCGAGGTTGAAAACCTCGAAACTCAAGAATTAATCAAAACTTAAGGTTTTTTAGCACGTCAACTATTCTCTGAGAATAACCCATCTCGTTGTCATACCAAGAAACAACTTGGACAAAATTACCGCCTATTACTTTAGTTAGTTTTGCATCAAATACACTTGAAGCTTTACTACCTATTATATCAGTAGAAACTATTGGTTCTTCAGTATACTCTAAAATTCCTTTAAGGTTTCCTTCAGATGCTTTTTTCATAGCAGAATTTATTTCTTCTACTGTCACGTTTTTTTCAAGTTCGCACGTGACATCAACTAAAGACCCGCAAGCTACTGGAACCCTTATTGCTTTCCCATCAATCTTACCTTTTAAAGATGGTATGACTTTGGCAGCTGCTTCAGAAGCTCCTGTTTTTGTTGGAACTATGTTAAGTGCTGCTGCCCTTGCTCTTCTCGGATCTTCATGAGTAGCGTCAACAAGATTTTGGTCATGAGTATAAGCGTGTATTGTCGTCATAAAGCCTCTTTTTATTCCAAAGTTTTCGTGCAAAACTTTTAATACAGGCATTAGACAATTAGTTGTGCAAGAAGCGTTATCTATTATTTCTTCTGAACTTTTCAATTTATCAGTATTTACGCCCAATACAAAACTTTGTATATCACCCTTTGCAGGTGCTGAAATTATTACTTTTCTTGCTCCTGCCTTTATATGCCCGCCTGCATCTTCTTTGCTCCTAAATACGCCAGTACTTTCAACAACAACATCAACGCCTAATTCTTTCCAAGGCAATTCAAAAGGTTTTACTCTTTGAGATATTACTTTTACTTTTTTTCCGTCTATCACCAAAAAGTCTTTTTCTGCCTTTACTTCTCCAGGATATTTACCATAAACTGAATCGTATTTAAAAAGTAGTCTTGCACTTTCCACGCCTTGAGGGTGATTTATTACCCAATCAATTTTTTCTTTTATTCCGCACCTCAACACTAACCTTCCTATTCTACCAAAGCCATTTATAGCAACCTTCATAAAAGCACCTCACTGCAAAAAACACGCTCTTTATTTTTTTATTTCTTTGCTTTTCTTTTTTTCTTTGTTGAAGTTTTTGTTTGAAATTCGCCAAAAAGTTCTTCAACCAATTTATCTTCTTTGCTTTTTTCTTTATTTGAAAAATTTTTTTCTAATAAGTCTATTATTTCTTTAGTCTTTTTTGCCTTGTTTGTTCTTACCATGCTCTTTATAGAATGATTCAATTCTATCGTCTCAGAGTTTTTCTCTTTTAGGTATAAATGCCAATTTTCAAGGTTAATTTTTCCGTTCTTATAGTTTTTGTGTTTCTCTACAATAGAATTTTCAAGGTTCTTCAACAAGTTTACATATTCCTTGCCTTTTTCGTCCAAAAAATCAATATTTAAGTTAACAAAATCTTTTGTCTCCGCAATCATCTTCAAAATATAATGATAAAGGTTAATGCATAAAAACTCTAACTCTAAATTTTTTTGTTTTCGCTGATACTCCATTTCAAGTATTTCTTTTGAGTGAAATTTTTTTTCAAGCTCCTTAATTTTTTCTAAAACTTCTTCAGCAGTATCTTTTTTCTGAAAAATTTTTTTAACGGACTTAATAAGACTCATAAAAATAGTTTGTTATAAGAAAAGATAAACTTAACATTTAGGACATTTTTGGACAAAAAGGCATTATTATATTTTTTACTTACTCTTTATTTAGCATGGGAAGAATAATTTCGGAACAATTTTGGACAGCTGACAAAATATTATTAGTAATAATTTTTTTCGCTGGTTTTATTTTAGGCGTCTTCGCAATGGACTTTTACTCTACCAACATTAGCAAGAATTTTCAAACCAATGACTATAACTCAATGCTTGAAATAAACCAAAGACTTTCTGAAAGAAATGACCAGCTTTTTTCTTGCCTGATTAGAAATAAAATAGAGCCAGAAGAATGCTGAAAAAATACTCTATAAAAATAACTTAAAAACAAACAAAAATTAGTCTAAAAAACTATTTTGAAAAGACCAACAAATAGAGACCTGAAAATTCCACAAACCCCAAAAAAACTAATCTTTTATTATAACGGCTTTTTTCTCTATTATTGTATCATTAGAATCGTTATGGTAAAACTTTGCTTCTGCTTTTACGTCATAAAAACCTGGTTTAAGACAACAAGGATTTTCTGAAGGGCAATTAGAAAAATCACTAATTTTATAAACTTCAATATTGCCTAAGTGAATGTTAGTGTTAACCTCCTTATTTAGTGGAAAAGAAGTATTTATTTCACAACCAATTTGCTTATTTCCTAAATCGTCTTTTACTGGCTGACCATTTTGAATAACAGAAAAACTAACTAATTTTGCAGGCTTTTTTTGAAGAATTTTAGCTTGAATTTCGCCATAACTAGACCCTTCGATTTTAAAAGGCGCTTTTGTCGTAGGCTCTACTATTAGTATATTTGATTTTTGACTTGTAGTAATATCAAAAGGTTTGTCTGTTATTGCTCCTGTTGTTTGCAAAATACCTAAAACCAAGTAAGTAAGAGTAGCAACCAAAACCGTTGTTACTGCAAATAAAATAACCATCTCAAAACTCGATTGTGACCTCATATAAAAACCCTAAATATATGAAATTTCTATGAAACTTTGAGAAAACCACCGACATTAGCAGAAGCGATCCCACCATCATTAAAGTATGCGAAAGAAACAGCGCTATAAGCGCCGCCTCCGGACAAAGGAGTAAGGCAACAACCAGAAACACCACTACAATTGCTTCTTGCTTGTATTAATATAGATTTCACATTTCCGCTTGAATCTTTTATTTCAGAATTATTAGAAGGATTCATTGCTGGATTAGATACATTAATTGAACAACCAGGCTTGCCAATGATTAAAAAAGAAATGTTTGTCAAAGGCCTATTAAAACTTACTATTGGAGTAAGTACCAAAGAATCGCCTACTTTCATAGTTAGTTGAGGACTAGAAGTAGGATAAACCACAGAAAACTTTGCAGCACCTAAACTAACTACACCTTTTTTTTGAACATCGGAATAAGTTTTTGAATCAACAACAATTTCTACTTTTGAATCATAATAACCTTCTTTAAGACAACATTTATCTATAGGACAGGAAGAACCTTCCACATAAACCAAAATTTTTTCTGCAACACCGCCACTATTTTTTATTTGCGTCCTCGTATTCAAAGGAATGTTTGGTTTAGACACTGACAATACACAATTTTTCTTTGGTTGCCCATTTTCAAGAATAGAATAAGTAATGGAAGAAGGATTTTTTTTAGTAATTATCTCAGGATAAAGTTCCACAAAACTATTAACAGGTATTGTTACTTGCTCTAACTCTGTTGGTTTAACCAATTTTACTGTCTTTTCTCTTCCGAAAAGACCAGTTATAACTGGAAAAGTATCTTCAATTGCCGAGGTGTTCAAACCTGAACCAAGCACAAAATATGCTACTAATGAAGAAATCACAAAAACAGCACCAACCAAAGCTAATAATTCAGTACTTATTTGTGCTCTCATACTTCAAATTAAAAGGTTTTTTCAATATTTAAAGTTTGTGAAATTAGTTGCTTTGTAGAAATCATTTTGGTTTTCAGAGCTTGAGTCTTTAAATCGTTTTTATTCCTGCTTCTCAGCAAAACTTTAATTTATTATTAGACTTATTTTTATAGGTGAATTTTTTGCTCGACGTCATTTCAATAGGGTCTGCAACTGAAGACGTGTTTGTCTTTGTGCCAAAATCAAATTTTCAAACAGAAGAATGTGTTTTTTTGCCAGGCTCAAAAGTAGAAATAAACGATGTGATTTTTTCAATAGGCGGAGGCTCCACAAATTCAGCTGTAGCTTTTTCAAGGTTAGGCCTAAAAACAGGCGCTTTGTTTGTAATAGGTAATGATGAATCAGGAAAAAAAATTTTAGCTGAAATGAAAAAAGAAAAGGTGAACACAAAACATTGCATAATAACAAAAAAATCCGAAACATCTTATTCGGTAATTTTAACAGGTTTTGGCAGAGATAGAGTAATACTATTTTATAGAGGTGCTACGGAACTTTTTGAGTCAGAAAAAATAAATTGGAAAAAAGTAAAATCTAAATGGTTTTACATAAGTAGTCTTCATTCAAAAGGGAATTTGTTAAGAGAAATTTTTTCGCATACACAAAAAAACAAAATAAAAGTTGCTTGGAATCCAGGAAAGGTAGAGTTAGAAAGAGGTTTTTCTTACCTAAAATCATTGCCAGGTAAAGCAGATGTCTTTATAGTCAATAGTCATGAAGCTTTAATGCTTACAGGTTCTGCCGACATAAATAGAAATATAATAAAATTACTTGATTTAGGAAAAATCTCTGTAATAACTGATGGAAAACATGGAGCGTATTGTTGTGATGGTAAAAACCTTTTTTTTATAGAACCCATTGATGTTCCAATAGTAGACGTAACTGGTGCTGGAGACGCATTTTCTTCAGCCTTTACTTTTGCTATTATTAAAGGTTATAGTTTAGAAAGAGCTATGCAATATGGGACTGTAGAAGCAGCTTCAGTAGTGTCAAATTTAGGTACAAAAAATATTTTGTTAACAAAAAACGGAATTGAAAAAGCTATTTTAAAGTACAAACCAAAAGTATTGAAAACTGAAATATGAACTTTCAATTAAACTTTTAGAATTTTTCTTTCTTTTAGCTTTGCCTTTTTAAAAAAGTAAGTTATTGATAACCCAAAAATAAGAATTATAGAAATAATATAAGCAAATTTGTAGCCAAAAATATTGGCTATTTGAAAAATTGAAAAAAACAATAAAGAAGAAAAAACGCCATTGATAAACATGGTAAACCTTTTTTGTGCAGTGGTTTTAGCTTTTTCCAAAAGCTTTTCGTTTGACTTATTATAAAACATTATAACAGCAAAAAAAGTTAATAAAAATAAAGAAACAAATAGTATTGGTTCATCGATTAATTTTCCGAAAATTAAGGAAAGAACATCTAATTGTTTTTTTTCTTCCTTTATAATTTGACTGTTTTTTTCTAATTTTATTTCTTTTTCTTCAATTAATTCGTTCTTTTGCTCCGAACACTTTCCTTCATGACATCTTTTATTTTCAGGTCTGAACTCTGCATCACCAACAAAATCACATTGTTTTTCTTCATTAAAAATAGAACATGCTTCTGACAACGAACCACAATAAGATATTAGCCCTAAAGAATTAGAAACACAATAATCAGAAAAACAATTTCCGTTAAAGCATATTCCATCATACTCTATTTTTCCTTGGAAATCTGTTATGCATTTACTACCATCCTCACAAAGAGCACACGTTGAAAAAATTTTGTTAGAAGCGGCATTATAACAAACAGAAGTTTCTTCACATTTGTTATCAAAAGTGCAAACTCCGTCATTAGTATAACTATTAATTATATCATCACTGCATAACTTACCAATGTTTTCTTTATCACATTTTCCGCAAATACCTTCTATACAAAACTCGTTTTCTTTACAATCTAAAGCAGTATTGCAAGAGAAGACAATACTTGAAAAAAAAATTAGGAATAAAAAAATGAAGACAATTTTTGACATGCTCATTTTTCTTCTACCTCTATTTCAATCTTTTTTTTGTCAAGAAAAACGCTTTTCAAATTTTTAAAAAAAGGTTTTTGAAGAGCCTTAGAGTGAATTTCTTTTAGTATTTCTTCTTCTTTCATACCTTTTTTGATTAAGTTTAAAACTTCTGTCCTTAATTCCTCTATTTCGTGCAAATTACTATAAATAATCTCGCCTTTTTTTGTGTTTTCTTCAATCGCTTTTAGAAATTTCTTTTTAGCTTCTTCTTGTTGTTTTTTTAAGAACTCTATTTTTGGTATTTTAATATTTTTTTCAACTCCTTTATTTTGCTTTGCTACTTTTGAAAAAAATTCGTCAATACAATCGTTGAACCTTTCCATACTTTTTGGTTCTTCTGCTATGCTCATAAGCTTTATTGGATAAGCAAATGTTTGGTAAAGTGAAGGACTAAAGAATTCTTTTTCAGCATTAAATAAAGAATTTATTAGAGTTGATATTTGGTTTGATTCCTCTTCGGTAATTTCTTTTGCTTTCTTATTTTTATTTATTTTTAACCTATACAGAACTTCTTCTGCAAAAACAGGCGACAAATTAATACAACTTATTAAAGTTCTTATCGTGTCTTTTTCGGACTTTGAAAATATTTCAATTAATTGATTTTTAGTCAAGTTTATTGGCGAAACAGATTTCAGTTGTGGAAATTTGTATGTTTCGCCTTTTTTTGTTATTCTATCGGACCATTCTTCATTTTTTTCACAGGCTATAATTTTATTGTCTTTGTCTAACAATATTTTGTTTCCTTCTCCAATGAACTCCAAAACTAAAGTATAGTCCAAAAACAATAGTTTAGCAACTCTGTCAGAACCATGTTGTTCTAATCCTAAAATTCTTTTATTGTAAAGATTTTTTTTTAGGCTCTCGGCAAAATTACTCTTGCCTTGCCTTGCTTGATAGGAAAAGGAAGTTAGATAAAAAACGTTTTTTGTCAGTATCATGTCTTTAGAGCCTTTTTTTGTATGTAATTTTAGTTTTATTGTTCCGTTTTCTATTTCTGAAACTTTGTTAACATAAGCTCCTTCAATAGTTTCTTTTATTTCTTTTATGAGGCATCTTAAACAAAAATTGTCAATTTCCATATTAAGATAATAATAAAATAAAGATTAAATATGAGCCTTGTAGACAAATTATTTCAAATAACAAAAAATTGGCAATAAAGAAAATAAATGTGAAAGATGAAGAGAAATTAATCTTTTACTCCTAATTCTCGTTCATCCACTATAAAGACATCACTAACAGCAGTGACAGCAGAATAGGGTATTTCTATGATTCTGTCTTTCAAATCAATTCTTTTAGCTATTTTGCTGTCTCTGTCTACTTCGACAAGCAAGTGTTCTATTTCGCCAGTTGCTTCATTAACTAGTAAATCAAGAAGCTTTCCTACTTCGTCTCCTCTATTGGTTATGACTCTTTTAGTGGCAAGTTGTTTTGCAATAGTATACTTATACATACCAAACCCTCTTTTTGAATTTCAGAGATTTCCAAAAAACTTGGATAATCGTAATTACAAAAGTTAAACTTATTTAAAAGGTTTTTGGATAAAAAAGCAAACTTTTTATTAGGTATTAATTGTTTGTTTCAAAGGAAAACACTTTAAAGGTGAAAAACTTCATTTCTTTAATGCAAAAAAAAGCACAAGCTTCTTTGGACTATTTGCTTGTTTTTAGCGGTGTCGTAGTTGTTTTTGTATTAGCTACTGCTGTTTATCTTTCTACCAGCGATCAACAATTGAATTTGAGCGTCTTTGGTTTTACCGAAAGAGAAAAAACTTTTGTAGATAATGTTTACATAGAGCAACCAAGGTATGATAAAAAAATTACTGAAGATAATGGAGATATTACAATCATGGTTTTGCCTAAAAAGAACTTAAAAAACGTTACTTATTACATAAAAAGTTCTGATGGTGAAGAAATGCTTAAGTATCATTCTCCAAGAGATGAATTTGAAAATATAGCAAAATCCAGTTCTGGGAACTTTTATAAAGCAAACCTTTGGGTTTCTGAAACTCTTATTGTGGCTAAGGATAAACTAAAAAGTAACGAGTTGTATGATTTTATTATGGAAGTGCAATACCAGAATGATGTTAACGAGTTTTTTATTCAAAAAAAATCAATAATTGGCAAGTAAAAATGAATAACTGGCAAGTTAAAATTTTTTGTGTTAAGTGGTTTTTTCTAGTATTTCGAGCCCTGGCAAGGGTTGGTTTGACAAGTACTGCAATAAAGCTTTTCCTGCTAAGGAAACATGGCTAAAGTCTTGTGGCAACAAGCCAAAAGAGGTTAATGCTCTTTCAGTGTCTCCGCCTCCTAAAATTGAAAAGCACCTGTGGAACGCTATTGCTTCAAGAATCTTTTTAGTGCCTATCGTGAATTTTTTTTCTTCGTAGACGCCCATTGGCCCATTAAAAACAACTATATTTGAGGCTCTTATTTTTGCTTTGAAAAGCTCTGTTGTCTCTCTTCCTATGTCCATTGTTGGGAATTTGGCTGGCATTTCTTGTATTCTTATTTCTTTTCTTTTGGTGTTTTCTTCAAATGCTAAGTCTATTGGCAAAACTATTTTGTTTTCGAATTTTGCTAAAATTTCTTTTGCTTGTGGCAATAATTTATCAAAGCCTTTTTCTTGGAACAACTTTTCTTTAGGTCCAAAGTCTGTTCCTTTGGCTTTTAGAAATAATTCGCCGAAAAGTCCTCCTAAACAAGCTTCGTTGCACATTCCTGATTCGAGCATTCCTTTAAGCAAAAAAATCGAGTCTGAAAGCTTTGCGCCGCCTAATACAACTAATTTGCCATTCTTTGTTTTTTCTTTGAGTTTTAATAATGCTTCTAATTCTCTTTCTAATGTAGGCCCTACTACACAGGGCATGTATTTCTTGAAGCCTACTACGCTAGCATGAGATCTGTGTGAAACACTCAAAGCGTCTAACACGAAAAGGTCCCCTAAAGGCCCTAATTTCTTTATAAACTCTGAGTTGGCGTGTTCTTGCCAATCTTTTTCTTGTTCTTCGTCTTTTTGAAATCGCGTATTATCAAGTACCAATATTTCGCCGGAAGAAAGATTTTTTATTGCTTTAACATAGTCTTCGTCCCATTTAACGAAATTGACTTTTTTTCCTGTAAATTTTCTAATAAAGTCAGCATGCCTTTTCAAAGGAATAAATTGGTCTGGTTCTTTTGACCTGCCTTGGTGAGAAAGCACTACTACTTTTGCTCCTTCTTCGCTCAAAGCATAAATTGCTTTAGAGTGTTCTCTCAATCTTGAAGAAATCACTACTCTCCCTTCTACTACTGAACTATTCAAATCAGCTCTAAAAAAAATAGTTTTGTCTTTTAGTGGATAATCAAAAACGCTTTTGTAATCCAACCCTAACCACTCCTTGGCTTTCGCCTAAAAAGTTTACTGCATTAACTAATAAATATTTTATTGCATTGATTAATTGTATGAGCATAGATCTTTCAGAATTTTCAGGCTTGCCTCTAAAATTGGACAAAAAAAACAGACTTGTTTTCGGCAAAGGTATGAAAAAAGTTGTTGCTGATGTGAGAACGAGAGAACAAATGATTCCGGTTTTGAAAAATAACACGCATAAGATGCCTAAAGAGTTTTATTATATGTACAGAAACGTTTGCCTTAAAAAAGACGAGAAAAAAATAGAGAAGAACTTTTTGAGGTATGATATAACAATACTTCCACCTTTTGTTGTTGGAGATGAATACAATAAAACTTTTGGCCATTATCACCCTA
>JAWANB010000004.1:27622-32044 GCA_038895675.1 Candidatus Iainarchaeum sp. | reverse complement strand
AACTTTTTGGGACAGATGGCATAAGAGGTAAAGCAAATTGCTTTCCTATGATTCCTGAGTTAATGGTTTCTTTAGGAAAAGCTTTGGCAAAATATTTTAGTGCTGGCTCAAAGCCTATTGTTGTATTAGGCAAAGACACGAGAGTTTCTGGTTACATGCTTGAAACAGCATTAACTTCTGGCTTAGTTTCTGCAGGCGCTGACGTTTTTCTTGTAGGTCCTTTGCCAACCCCTGCCATTGCTTACTTGATAAAATCTTTTAACGCTGATTTTGGCATAATGATTTCTGCTTCTCATAACCATTATGAAGATAATGGCATTAAAGTTTTTGATTCTAAAGGCTATAAACTTAGCGATAGTCAAGAAGAGGAAATTGAAGCGTTGCTTGAAAAAAATTCTTTTTCGCCAAAAGACATTGGAAAAGCCTATAGAATTCAAGATGCTAAAGGTCGCTATATAGAATACGCCAAGTCAACTATCAACAACATGCCTTTAGAAGGCTTTAAAATAGTCGTGGATTGTGCTAACGGCGCAGCTTACGATGTTGCTCCTTCAATACTGAAAGAACTCGGTGCAAAAGTAATACCCATAAATTGTCAACCTAATGGTTATAACATAAACCTAAATTGTGGCGCCTTGGAAATTGACCAACTTTCAAAAAGAGTTGTTTCAGAAAAAGCAGACTTAGGAATTGCTTTGGATGGAGACGCAGATAGAGTAGTAATAGTAGATTCTTCAGGAAAAAAAGTTAATGGAGATTACTTGTTAGGCTTAATTTCTTTGGATTTAAAAAATTCTAAAAGACTCAACAAGAATAAAGTAGTGGCTACTATAATGAGCAATTCTTCTTTGGAAGTATTTCTAAAAGAAAATGGAATAAGCTTAGTGAGAACAAAAGTAGGAGATCGTTATGTTATAGAAGCTATGAGAGAACAAAACCTTAGTTTTGGCGGAGAACAATCAGGACATATAATAATAGGTCAACACAATACTACAGGCGATGGCATAATAGCCTCTTTAGAATTACTTAAAGTCATGAAGTCAAAAAATTTAAAATCAACTGCCTTTAGCTCTATTTTCAAATTAAATCCTCAGGTACTTGTAAATGTAAAAGTTTCTGAAAAAATTGATTTTGTTCAATTGCCTAATTTCAGAAAAAAACTCGAAGAAGCTGAAAAAGAATTACAAAACAACGGTAGAGTTTTGGCAAGGTATAGTGGTACAGAAAATGTTGCAAGAATAATGGTAGAAGCGAAATCAGAAAAAAAAGCAAAAAAAATAGCAAACGACCTTGCAAAATGTCTTGAATCAGAGGTTTCCAAATGAAAGAGAATACCATAGAAAGTATTTTAGCAGAAACAGAAAAACTAATTTCAAAAAACAAAGCTTTTGAATATTGGCTTGTTTTAGAAAAATCAGAAAAAGCTCTTGAATCTATAAGAGAACAAATTCTTGGCATAGTAGAGCCTAACGTCGTGTTAGTTGGCAAAGCTATTATTTCAAAAGGAACAATAATAAAGTCTGGAACAAGAATAGAAGGCCCTGTTTACATTGGAAAAAACTGCGTAATAGGCCCTAATGCTTACCTTAGACCAGGAACTATAATATCAGACAATTGTCATATAGGAACCTCTGAAATAAAAAATTCTATTATATTGTCAGAAACAAAAATACCCCACTTTTCTTATGTTGGTGATAGTATTATAGGTAAAAACTGCAATTTAGGTGCGGGAACAAAAATAGCTAATTTAAGACATGATTCAAAAAACATTGTGGTAATAATTGATGGCAAAAAAATTGATTCTAAGAGAAGAAAATTAGGCGCCTTGGTTTTTGACAACGTAAAAACCGGAATAAATTGCTCTATAAATTGTGGGGCAATAATCATGCAAGGCGAAACTCTTTTACCAAACTCTTTTAGGAAATAATTTTTCCAGTAACAGCATCAACAATTACTTGTCTTACCTTATTTTCCATTTCAAGCTTACCTACCCAAAATGGCTTATATATAGTCTCTATTTTTTTCACTATCGAGTTAGGCCAAAGATTCTTTATTGCTTTTATTGTTTCTTCCTTCCCAAAAAACTCTTTTTCTAATTTTATTGCCTCTTCTTTTAAGAAAGGCAAAGCAGAAAGAGACTCGATTAACTCGTTTTTTTCAGAAAACGGTAAATCCAAATTAGTTATAGTATAAAATTCTTCTTTTCCTTCATTCTTTTTCTTTATTATTCCTAAAGAATAAAGTTTTTTTAAGATCCTTATTAATCTGCCTTCTTCAACGTTTGTCTCTTCACTCAATTGTTTTATAGAAAAACTTCTATTGTACAATGCTCTTATTACAGAAGCTTCTTCTTCAGACAAACTTGACAATAACTTAAAACCTTTTGACTCCAAGAAAGAACCATTCTTATAATGCAGGAGCTCTCCAGTCATAGAATTTACAAAGCAATTTTTTGAAATGAATTCTCGCCTTTTAGTAATTATGTCTACTTTTACTTTCCATATACTAAAATGTTTTTTTTCTAAACTCACTAATTTTTCAGACTTGCCAAAAATTCCCAAAAAACTTTTTTTTCTAACCTTGTCAATTATTTTTAAGGCTTCTTCTTTTCCTATTCTGGTTGGCAAAGTCAACAATTCTATTGATTCAACTTTTTGTTCTTTAATTTCTTTTTTAATTTCTTCTTGTTCCTTTTTTTGAACTTCTGCTTCAGATTCCACAATTTGTTCTTCTTTGTCTTCTTTCTCTTCTTTTTCTTCTTCAATTAATTCTTCATTCAAAATTACTCCTTTTTCATTTACTTTAAAACCAGATTTGGCGAGCTTTTTCATTATTTCTTTAAAATTTAGTTTTGCTTTGTACTTGTTTTCTAAAGTTGATAAAGCCAAATTTATTTTTTCCATAGGCACAAATTTTTCTTGTTTCACATTTCTTGAAATCATTTCTATTGCAATACTTTCAACTTTGCTTTCATCTATTTGTTCTGTAATACCTATTGTTTCGGCATCTCTTCCTTCGTGCTGTGACATTCTTGGCCTAATAGCCATTACAAAGGCTCTGCTTGTCTCTTCTCTTCTGTCTCCTGTTAGAGCAACTCCTACTGGCAAAGTCTTGATAAAATTAGGAGCCCTGTATTTTCTTGGTATGATTGTTGGTGTTCTCTTGAAAACCGCTTTTATGTCATCATCAAATATTAGTTTATGGGTCATTATAATGTCCAATTGGCTCAAAACTTTGGTGTTTATTGCAGAAGGTTGTTGTGTAGCAAACACTAATGAAAGTCCAGGACGTCTTCCTTGTTTTACATATTCTATTAAACCAGCTGTTGCGGCTGTTACTTCATTTCCACTTGGTATTAAAGTATGAGCTTCATCTATAAATAACCAAGTTGGTGGAATTTCAAGCTCTAAAAGTTCATTCATGCTTAAAGACTTGAACTTGTTTGCAGCTTCTTTTCTTGTTGAAATTTTTCTCGCTGCCAAAAGCCTTCTTGCTAAAATTCCTATAACTAAAGCAGTAACATTATCCTCCAAAAAAGAAGTGTCTAAAATAGTCAATTGATTTTCCCTTGAAAGTTCCCCTAAAGGTGTTCCGTTTTCGCTGAATATTCCCCAAGACTTTGCGGCTTCAAACCTACTTATAATTGCCCTAATAGAATCTTGCTTATAACCTTTCTCCCTACTATTGAGTTCTGAATCAGTCTCAAGACATTCTATTAAGTCGTCTAACGAATAGTTTTTGCCCTTGCCTTCAACTTTTTCATTAGTGTCAACTTTTCTATAACCTTTCTCAACTTTCTTTAAAACCTTATCAAGCAAAAGCCCAGAAACAGAAAAGCGATCAACGCCAAAAGTCAAAGCCCAATCTTCGCTCGTCAACAAAGAAGGTTGCATTGCAAAACCAGCGTCAAAAGTTGATTTAGGGACTTGGCTTTTCATTCCTTCAGGTATAAAGACTTTCAAGTTTTCAAGGCCTTTTGGCTCTAAACCGAACTCTTTAAGTTTTTCAACTTCCTTTTCATCCTTGTTAGGGAATCTCATTGACCAAAATACGCCAATAGGGTCAACTACTATTATGCCTACATTCTTATTTTTTTCAGCGAGCTCTTCAGCAATAACCCCTAAAACATAAGATTTTCCACTTCCTCTTGCACCACAAACAAAGACAACGTGAGGATTCAAAGAATCAAGAAAAACATTATAACCTTCTTTTTCCTTTTCATTGACACGACCAATAAAAAGTCCGCCTTCAAAACCATACTTTTTGAAAACGCTGTACTTTCTACCAATAAAAGCTTTTTTATCCTCTTCAATAAAAGACAATTTTTCAGCCTGTTCATCAAAAAAAGAGTCATTAGAGGCAATTTCAGCCTTGCTCAAAATAGTTTCCTTTATTTCCTGTTTTTTTGGCTTATTGGCTTCA
>JAWANB010000004.1:2017-27523 GCA_038895675.1 Candidatus Iainarchaeum sp. | reverse complement strand
CTTTTTTATCCTCTTCAATAAAAGACAATTTTTCAGCCTGTTCATCAAAAAAAGAGTCATTAGAGGCAATTTCAGCCTTGCTCAAAATAGTTTCCTTTATTTCCTGTTTTTTTGGCTTATTGGCTTCATGGTCAACAGAATCATAATCAACATCAAAGTCAAAATCGTCATCATCTAAGTCCTCAAATCTTTCCTCTTCTTTTTCTTCTTCATTTTCACTTTGAAGTTCCTTCTCAAAAATATCCTTTTCTTCCTCATGCTTTTTTTTAACCATAAAAATCCAATAAATAACAGCTTTAACAAATAAATAAGTTATGAAAAACATTTTTTTAAAGAAAGAATGCAAAAAAATAACGACTCTTTAAAAATAATTTTAATTTAAAAGCAAAATGTTTAAAAAAATCTTTAAACTCAAAAGCAAAACGCCTTATAATTTTGATTTCTACAAAAGCAAGTCAAAGCAAAAAGTATTAAATATTAAAATGCCATAATTATTGCATGTCAAAAGAGTACGAAGTAGTTCAAAAACAAGCCATAAAAACAATTTCTATTTACTTGTTAGTAGTGATTTTAGCTGGTTTTGCGATAGTATCATTAGTGCAAGGCATTTTATTGCAACTCAACGGCTTTGCAGGAAACGCTACTTTGCTTTACATGACTGGCTTAGGTTCATTAATGGCAGCAGTAGGTATTTTTTCTAAAGGACGCCAAATAATAAATTCTGGAATTTAAACATTTTTTTTAATTTTTATGGACTGAGCGGGACTTGCACCCGCCGCCTCCTCGTTGCGAACGAGGCGCTCTAACTATCTGAGCTATCAGCCCAAAAAGCTTGTTGTTTTAATAAAAGGTCAGCATCACAATAAATAAATATTTGGTAAGAGATTTTATTAGAATGCACAAAAAAATTTGGTTGGCATTTTTTATCTTTTTATTATTGCTTTTCTCTGGCTGTGCTAAAAAAAAGGAAGACGCTCCAGACCTAAACATCCCTTTTTTGCCAAGCCAAGAAAAAAACAACGACCAAAACCAACCACAAGTAAATGCAGACCAAAACAATCCTGTAGAACTTACTGATCAAAACAAGCCAGGCAAAGAAGAAAAAAAAGAACCAGAAACTTATGATCCTGCATTGCTTAAGTCAATTGAAGACTGCCTACTAAAAGAAACACAATTACAAGTAGATTTGTGTTTAATAGAAGTAGCAAAATCCAAAAAGAACGACTTGCCCTGTGAAAGAATTTCACGAGAACTTTCTGACAGGTGCTTTTATAGTGCAGGAGTAGAAATGCAAAAACATTTAATTTGTGAAAAAATTAAAGACCAAGCTTTTAGGGATAATTGTTATAAGGACATTGGAAAGGCGCTGAAAGACAATGATGTGTGCAAAAAAGTGTTTGATTTACAAAAAAGAGACGAATGTTATTCATCTTCAATTTCATTCCAAAACTGCAAATTAATTTTTGACCAATCAAAAAGAGATTCGTGCTTTTCAGACCTCGCAAAGTCTTTGAATGACCCAAACGTTTGTAATAACGTAAGCCAAAGATTTGAAAGGTTCGAAGGAGAAGAAAAAGGACAATACTCTAGAGACAGATGCTTAAACAACTTTTCTGATTTAAATGGCGAAAATTGTTTCTTATGGACAGACTCAACCAAAAGAGCAAATTGCTTTTATAATGCAGATGATATTTCCACAAAAAACATTGATTGCTCAAAAGCTCAAGACGAAAACTCTATTTTAGGCTGTGAACTTTGGATAGCTTCTTCTCATGGTGATACAGCAAAATGTTATGATTTCCCATATTCAGTAAGTTTGACATGCATTGACAGAATAGTGAACAAGTATTACGAAGCAGGAGCTTGCGATAGAATAAGACAATACCAAAAAAGAAATTCTTGTTATTACAATCTCGCTATTGACAAAAACGACTTTTTGTTTTGCCAAAGAATAGATGGCAATAACATGCTAAAGAACAATTGTTATGGCGAAATAGCCTTTATGCATAAAAATGAAGATATTTGCTTTAATATGGATAAAATTAGTACAGAACTAATTGAAAATTGCATTAAAAAAATAGCATTAGAAACAAACGATACTTCAAAGTGCGAAAGAATACAAAGAGATGTTGCTTACATTAATTGCTATGTTGGATTAGCAGTAAAAAACTCTTTGCACGAATTATGTGAAAAAACAACAAGAGAAACTATGAGAACTTTAGATTACTCTTCAAAAGAACAATGCTACAAGTCATATGCTGTAGCTACCAAAGATTATAGTATGTGCAAAAAAATATCGAGGCTATTCTTGCAAAACCAATGCAACGAAGAAGTAAAAATAGCAATTACTTGCATAGATGGCGATGGAAAGTGCGATCCTAAAGTATGCACATACCTTGGAGACTCACTAGGAAAAAATAATTATGATAATGACTGTACAGAAGAACAAGTTAAAGCAGAAAGAACGAAATAAGATTCATTCCCATTCTATTGTTGCAGGTGGTTTGTGTGTAACATCAATAGTAACAGCACCTATGCCTTTTATGTTCAAAACATTTTTTGCAATTTCTTTTGCAACATTTTCCTCAAGAGGGAAAAAAGTTGCAGTCATTGCCTCTTTTGAAGAAACTGGCCTTAAAACTATTGTTTGTCCGTTTTGATTAAGTCTTATAGGCAAAAGCACTACTGGGAATTGCCAAATTTCTTTAGCAAAAGGTTTTCCATCCACTATTTCAGTGGCAATAGCATCAGCTTCTTGTAATGCACTTACCCTTTCTTTTGTCAAATAAGATTCTTCAACCATAACTTCTTGCACAATCTTCGGTTCAATAAGATAAATGACCCTGTTTATCCATGAAAAGTTGTTAGTAATAAAAGTTGATAAGGTCTCGATTTTTTTGTAATCAAATTCTCCTTTCAACAAAACGACATTACGATAAGTCCTATTATCACCTTGAACTCCAACGGCTTTAACAGGCAATAAAAAAGACTCATACCCAAACTCTTTTGAACTAAACCTTATTTCCCTATCCAAATCAGAATCAACTTTATCTTTGCCACTGCTACAAAGAACCCTAATGGCTAATCCAGGGCCAGGAAAAGGCCTTCTATTAATCAAAACATCACTTAAACCAATAAGCTTTGCAAGCTCTCTAACTTCATCCTTATAAAGGTCTTTAAGAGGCTCTATTACCAGGCCTTCCTTAATCATGTCCATTATTATTGGTGCCCTATTGTGATGAGTTTTTATTTTGTTAGAGTTTTCCGTCCCACCAGTCTCAATAGTGTCAGGATAAATAGTTCCTTGAGCCAAGAGCCACTTTCCTTTACTAACCTTCAACTCTTTCAATTTACTAATAAGAATATCTACAAAAAGTTTACCAATGATATTCCTTTTTTCTTCAGGGTCAACAACATTTTTTAAAGCACTAAAAAAAGTTTTTTTTGCATCCACAACCAAAGACTTGACGCCCAACTTTTCTATTTCTTGTTTCACCAAAAAACTTTCATCCTTCCTCATGAATCCAGTATCAATATGAATAGCTACAACATTGTTTTTAGGCAAAGAAGAGGCAAGCAAGACAAGACAAACAGAAGAATCAACACCTCCACTCGCAAGCAAAAAAACTTTTTTACTTCCGACCCTTGCTTTTATATCGCTCTTAATCAAATTCAAGTAATTACTCATACTCCAACTTTTTTCACACTTACAAACCCCAAAAACAAAATTCTCAAGAATTTTCAAACCAAACTCAGTATTAGTGACTTCAGGATGAAATTGCAACCCAAAAACATTTTTTTCAAGATTTTCAATAGCAGCGTACTCACAATCAAGAGTCCTTGCAACGCCCTCAAAGCCTAAAGGCAAAGAAATTATTTTATCGCCATGACTCATCCAAACAAAAAAAGCTTTGGGAAGACCTTCAAAAAGTTTGCCACCAAAAACCGAAAGCCTTGCCTTGCCATACTCTTTAATTGCACCAGCAACAACTTTTCCACCAAAGTATTGTCCAACGAGTTGATGCCCATAACACAAGCCAAGCAAAGGCAAACCTAATTCAAAAATCTTTTTGTTAAAAGGAACAGCGTCTTTATCATAAACACTTTTAGGGCCACCGCTTAAAATTATTCCTTTAGCACCTGAAAAAACATTGTCTTCAGCCAAAGGAGAAACAATTTCAGAATAAACCCCCAATTCTCTTATCCTGCGAGCAAGCAAGTGTGTGTATTGGCTCCCAAAATCAACCACAAAAATAGTGTCTCTTTGCATAAAAAAGAAATGACCTAATAAAATTTAAAACAAACTTTTATGAGAGATTAATCAATAGTAAAAACAAGAATAAAGTAATTGTCAAATTAAAATGTTTTTTGTTGGCTGTAATTTTAGTTGTTTCAAAAAAGGCTTTGTAAAAAAGAATTCGTGGTACCCGGGTTTGCCGGGTACAAAAGTTCCTGCTAAGAGTCTAATTAAGAAATTGGGATTAGGCTCACGTGGACAAAAAAGCCCACAGTATAAAAAGCTCCATCCGTTGTTTATAAACTTTTCTGTATTTATAAAGGGCGTTTATTATTTTTTTTAAGTAAAAAAATGCTATTATTTTTAAAAAAATAGAAAAAGTAAGAGAGCAAAAAGCTCTCTAATTCATTTAAGCGCTTTTTTTATTTCAGCAAAGATTTCTTCAGCATGGTCTTTCAAAGCCAAGCCAAAGCCTATAGCAAAAGTCAAGACGATTCCGGCTATTACTATAAGCAACGTGGCTTCAGCCAAGAAAATGTTTAATCCTAATTCTCTCAAAGCCATTAAAGCAAAGTAAATCAAAACAAAGTACTTTGCTCCCAAACTAAGCACTTTAGCACTTTCAGCTTTGAAAGAAAGGACTTCTTTTCTTGCAAGCTCTGCTAAGAAAAACCCTATAGCCATTATTATCGTGGCAACTATTAAGTGTGGCGCCCACATTGCAAATCCTTGCAACAACTCAGCAACCACTTGCAATTGGACGAAGTGTGCAGCACTTGCAACAAAGACTATGAAAACATACCACTTAACGAGCTTTCCAACTAATTCGGCTATAGTTATTTTTCCTAACGGATGACCAACCTTAGAAATCTTTTCGAGCCAATGATCAAACTTTGCTTTCTCAAGCACTTGCTGAACAAACCTGCCAAATATCAAGCCAACAAGATAACCTAATATTACCAATAAGATGGCTGTTATTAGGCCTGGCAAAGCGCTTAAGGCAGAATTCCAAAGTTGTGTCATTGGATCAAGAAATGTGTTTTGTAGTTCTATAATAGCGTTAGCCATAATTATCAAAGTTAATAAAAGTAAAAAGAAGTATAAAAACATAACTGATTAGTTCGCTTTGTAGAAATAATGTTGGTTTTTCAAGGATTTTTTTGTTTGTGAATTTTCACTTATAACTTTACTTTTTCTAAAAAGTCTTTTGATAACAAGATTTTTATTTTACTTTCATTATGATATTATTATGAAATTAAATACTTTGTTTTGGTTTTTTCTTATAATCTTGGTTATGCCTAACGTGAGTGCTAAAGATAAGGTTAACACTTATTATTCAGTTTATAATTTTAATGAGGATGGCTTTAATCCAAATTCTTTAACTTTGAAAAAACCTTGGGGCGACATTCTTTTAGATTCTTCTGATACTTTTGAAATCAAAATAATACAGGATGATGGCCCTGTTTTTGCTAATAATTCTACTACTAAGCAGCTTCAAACTTATCGTTTAATTTCAAATCCAAATGTCTTATCAACCATATCATTCAAATTAGAAAATATAGAGAATTCTGGTATTTTCAGAACAGCAAAATTTAAGTTTGTTATCTCTGATATACATGGAATAACAAGCAAAACTATTGAAGAGACTATTGAAGAGGACATTCCTAAAACCATTGAAATAAAAGAGGGTAATAATAATTTAGTTACTATAAAAATTCTGGTTGATGAAGGTGTTCGTTATGATGCTGAAATAGAGGGCTTCGAGTTGATTTTGCATAAAGATTATATTGATCAACTGAAAAGAATAGCACAATCACCATCTTCGCCTGGTTCCTCAGTATCATCACCATCTTCGCCTGGTTCGCCCTCACCCAATTCTTCTGATAAGGGTATTATACTAAAAAATTTTGCTGAGTTGGCTTTGAAATTTGCGAAAAGTCTTTTTGATTTTAGTCAAAAGTAATTAATTGATATTAAATAACAGTTGAAAAAGATTTATCACAAAAAGGCAAAAAACTTTAAAAAAATCAAAATAGAAAAAACCTATCTGTGAAAAATACTTAAAGACGTTGCAAAATAAAGTCAGAACAAAGACCTAATAATGTCTTGCCATTACTAATTTTTTGTTTGCTGGTTTTTATATGAACAAAGGCAAAGCGTTAAGTAGTAATAGTAAAAGTATTACGACTTTGAGAAAGTTTGATACTGATTTTTTCTTTTGTTTTTCTTCCATTGGGTTGGAGCTTATATAGTATGGGAAAATTATTTGGGCTATTCTTCCTCCGTCAAAAGGAGATAATGGTATGAAGTTGACTGTTGCTACTAAAAAGTTTAGTAGTAAAAGCCAATAAACGAATTCTATTACAAGAGAAACAATTGAAGAGTAAGTTAAGAATGATTGAGGTAAGTTTTCAGTTTGAGGTTTTAGCGGCGAAGCCATAAAGCCAAACTGGCCTGTTTCATTGGGCTTTATTTTAACTTCTATTTCTTTTGAGTTTCTTTCTATTAAAAATTCTTTTTCGCTAAACCTGTCTTTTTGTAGTAGAGAAAGTAAAATTGGGACGTTGTTTACATCAACGCCATTGACTTTTTTTATTATGTCTCCTTCAAATAATACTCCTTTTGCTGTTGACGGGTACTTTGCGCCGCATAACTCTGTTTCTTCCGCTATTCCTGATATTATTACTCCTGTGTTTGTGTTTTTTTCTATTCCTGGAAACAAGTAGTTTGTTGTAATGTTAAAAGCAAAGAGCAAAAAAATCATTAGTCCTAACGATAAGACCATTACGACAAGGTTAGCGGCAGGTCCTGAAGACAAGAAAGGAAGGACTTTTTTTGGTTCTGCGTTTTCAATTTCTTTTTCGTCAGGTTCGACAAAAGCTCCTATAGGTAAGATTCCGAAGAGTATTACGCCTGTAGACTTTACTTTAAATCCGTGTCTCATTCCGGTTATGCCATGCATAGCTTCGTGCACAACAAGAATTATTAGCAAAGAAATCCAAGCATGTAAGGGTGGTGTTATTGGGACGTTCGGAATTTCAACGCCTGGCACTAACGGAGCAACGCCTGGACAAGCTTTTGTGCCTTCAAAAATCTTTATTATTATGTCAAACCCTTGTAAAATCAACGCAAATAAAGTGAAACCAGAAAACCCAAGCAAACCAAAAGAAGTTGCTAAAAGAATAAATGAAGAGCCTACTATAGAATTTTTTGAAATGTTATTACCTAAAACAAAGTCTACTCCAATCAAGGTGCCTGAAAGTAATAAGAATGAGATTAGAAAAATTCCTATTCTAGCTAACTTGCTTTTTTTTCTTCCATGCACAAAATCAATTGCCAGAGCGCCAAAACCTAAGAATAAGCCAAAATTAGCTATTGCGTCAATTATTTTTTTGTGCTTTGAAAGTCTTTCAAACAAAGGCAAAGGCTTTTCAGTTTTTATTATAGTGCCTATAACGTAAGTATCGAATTTAGTTGTTTTCTTGATAATATAAGTAATTATTATGGCGAATATGGTGTAAAAAAAAATTATTTCAAAAAGACTCATAAATTTCACTCAATTCATTTGGCAAGGTTTTGTTTTTAAATAAATCCTCAGAATTTTATTTCATGCCTGAAAGTAATGAAATAAAGAAGTCTCAAAACAAAGACTTTGATTATGTGTTTGAGTTGGAAGAAAGGTTAAGAGATTTACAGACTGAAAGACAAATTACTGCTGCAAGGTTAACTCAACTTCAACTAGATTTAGAAAGAACAAAAAGAGAATTAATGGATTTGAAGACACCACCTCTTATAGTAGGCACTATAACTGACGTTTTGGATGATAAAAGAGCAATAGTTAGGAATAGCAACGGCATGGATTTTTTGGTAACTGCTTTGCCTCAACTTGAGAAAGAATTAGAGGCAGGTAAAAGAGTAGCAATGAACCAAAGGACTTTGGTTATTACTGAAGTTTTTCCAGAAAATAGAGATTGGCGAGTAAATGCGATGGAAATAATAGAAAAGCCAGAAATAACATTCAATGATATTGGCGGTTTAGATGCAATACAGCAAGAACTAAACGAAGCAATAATATTGCCACTAAAGTCTCCTGAGAAGTTTAAGAAATTAGGAATAGAAGCGCCTAATGGTGTTTTGTTATTCGGACTTCCTGGAACTGGAAAAACAATGTTGGCAAAAGCAGTGGCAAATGCTACAAAATCAACATTCATTTCTCTTTCAGGTTCGGACCTGGTTAAAAAATACATTGGCGAAGGCTCAAAGTTAGTTAAGGACCTTTTCAGGTTAGCGAAAGAGAAAAAGCCTTCAATAATATTCATAGATGAAATAGACGCTGTTGCCTCTCATAGGTTTGCTTCAATAAATGGAGATAGAGAAGTTCAAAGAACTATGATGCAATTGCTTTCAGAAATGGATGGTTTTCATAAAGTTGAAGGCGTAAAAATAATGGCGGCCACTAACAGGATAGACATGTTGGATAATGCATTACTAAGACCTGGGCGTTTTGACAAGATAATAGAAGTGCCTTTGCCAGATGAAAAAGGAAGACAAAAAATATTTGAAATACATACAAAAAAAATGACAATAGACAAGAACGTAAATTTGAAAGAATTGGCAGAACTCACAGAAGGTTTTACAGGGGCTGAAATAAAAGGTATTTGCACAGAAGCAGGTTTATTTGCTATGAGAAACAACAAAGAAAAAATAACCATGAAAGAGTTTATAGAAGCAATAAACAAGTTGACTAAAAAAAGCCAAAAGGATTTGCCACACCAAAGAATGTTTGCCTGAAATTTTTACTTTTACAAAAATAAAAAGACAAATTAAAAAATAGTTAATTTGGTGGCTTTCGCCACCAGTTAATTTTACAAGTAATCCAAGTCAATGTCTCTTCTACTTACTGTTTTTGTCTTGGAATCTTTGCCTGACTTTATGTAAGGGCTATGAACTCCAGTGAATATGCAAATTACTTCTATTTTATTTTCAAAAGTAGGGTCAACTCTTGCACCCCAAATAACAGTTGCCCTCGGATCAATTCTTTCTGTCAAGAGTTCTCCTATTTGGTTTGCCTCTCCAAGAGTCAATTCAGCGCCACCGGTTATGTGAATTAAAGCTCCTGTTGCCCCACCAATATCTACGTCAAGTAAAGTATTGTTTAGAGCATCAGCAACCACTTCATTCACTCTATCAACACCTTTTGATTCTCCAACAGCTATTACTGAAAGACCTTTATTACTCATTATTGATCTAACGTCAGCATAGTCAAGGTTTATGAGAGAAGGTTGAGTTATTGTCTCCGTTATTCCTCTAACAGTTCTTGCTATTACTTCATCAGCAACTTTGAAAGCATCTTGTATTGGCAAGTTAGGGACTAATTGCACTAACCTGTTGTTATCAATAACTATTACCGTATCAGTGACAGCTTTCAAAGCCTCGAGGCCCTCTTCAGCCTTTATCATTCTTGCTCTTTCAAGAGCAAAAGGATAAGTGACCATTGCTATGACAATAGCTCCTTGTTCTTTGGCTATTTGAGCAACTATTGGCGCTGCTCCAGTTCCGGTTCCACCGCCCATTCCGCAAGAAATAAATAGCATGTCAACGCCTTCAAGCACTTCTTCAAGCGCAGCCCTTGAAACTTCAGCAGCCTTCGCACCAATTTCAGGATAGCCTCCAGCACCCAAGCCCCTTGTCACTGACTTTCCAATCAAAATTTTTGTTATTTCATCATTGATCATTGCTAAATGTTGTTTGTCAGTGTTTATGGCAACAAGCTGAGCGCCAGAAATACCCATGCCAGCAAGTCTATTAACGGCATTACAACCTGCGCCTCCAGCACCAATTACCATTATTTTAGGAGTCCCAAACTCCTCTATCTTTTCCTCTTTCTTTTCAGAAGAGGTAGCAATAGCAGCATCAACAACAGATTTCATACGTGGTTCACCTCAAGTTTTTTAGAAACGAATTCATGCTTAAAAAAAAGCCATGATTCTTGTTTAATATGATGCTAAACTCCTTTATATGCGTTTTGTTATAGAATCCGAGCAATATTAACACTTTTTTATTCAGAATACTAAAAAAACATGCATTTTTATGTATATTTAATATTTTTTTCAAATATTTATGAAAAAATCCATTAACATATCTTTGTTTTCAAAAATAAGTGTAGTTTTACCTTTTTTTCTTAAAAAACAATTAATTTATAGTTTTTTGTTAATATTTTTTTCGTTTTTTAACGATTATTTTCAATACTAAAAATCAAAAAATTAGGTTAGCGCCTCAGGGTGGATTTGAACCACCGACCTTCCGGTTAACAGCCGGACGCTCTACCTGCTGAGCTACCGAGGCTCAAAATAAAACCTTAGATAATAGTTTTTAATAAAGTTTTATAAACTTCCTCTAAAATCAACTTTTGAGTTCATTCGATTTAAACTTGAAAAATAAGAATCACGACTTAGACATTTAATCATGGATGAATGCGCAAAAATAATTTTTGATGCATACCGACATTTTTTTCCAGACCTAAAATTCAGTGAAGCCCAAGTATATTGTTGTTTATTAGATGAAGTAAAAAAAACTTCAGAAAGAATAATTGCAGAAACAACTCTTTCAAGAGCCACAGTTTTTTCTTCTCTTAAATCCTTGATGCAAAAAGGACTTGTTGCAAAATCGGATTTTTTTCCAGTCAGTTATTTTGTTATTAACCCAAAAAAAGTTTTTTCTTCAAATTTTTTAAAACTAATTTCAAAATTAAAATCTTACAAGAAAAAATTGTTTGTCTATTATAAATCTCAACCAGAAATTTCAGAGTTTATTCTTTTAGAATCAAATGGCACTAAAATAATTTTGAACAAGCATTCGAAAAAAGAATTAAAAGACATAAAAAAAATTTCAGAGTTAAGGCTTGCCTTAGACAATACTATAAGAAAAATAAAAGAAAACCGAGCCAAAAATTAATTTTTGGAACTTTTTAGTTTTTCATTTTGCCACTTTTGCAGAAAAGTCTTTTTTAAGGTCTTTTTCAGTCGTTTTTTTTTGCTTGCTTTTACTTCTTTTTTGTTGACATGTATTTTCTTTTTAATTTTACATGAAAAGGCACGTACGGAAAATTAGGAATTTTTTCTTGTTGAATTTTAATGTTATATTCTTCAACTATTTTTTTTAGCCTTGATTTTTCTTCAGGCACTAAAAAAGTTATAGCTACTCCTTCTTTACCTATTCTTGCAGTTCTCCCTACCCTATGAATATAATCTTCTTTCGCTTCAGGCAAATCATAATTATAAACATACTTTATACCTTTCAAATCAAGTCCTCTTGCAGCCAAGTCAGTAGCTACAACAACATCAACTTTTTGATTTATCACATCATGTATATTACTTAGCCTTTTTTTATGTTTCAAGCCACCATGCAAAGCTATTGCGTCAAAACCATTTTTCCTTAAATTTTTGGCAACTAAGTCTGTTTCTTGCCTTTTTTTGCAAAAAACCAAAGACAAACCATCGTAATTCTTTTTTAGCAAAAAAACTAAAAGAGAAAACTTATCTTTTCTTTCAACCTCATAATAAATTTGCTTCAAAAATTTTTCCTCTACACTTTTTTCACCATAAACATACAACGCTTTTTTCACATGCTTTTCAATAAACTTCTTAACATCTTTGCTCAAAGTCGCACTCAAAACAATGGTTTGTCTTGTCGGAAGTTTTGCAATTATTTTTTCTATATCATCAATAAAACCAAGGTCAACCATTCTATCTATTTCATCTATTACCAAAAATCTTAATCCGTTAAAATTTATTTTAGAATTTCTTATTAAGTCAAGAAGCCTTCCAGGAGTTGCAACCACTATTTGGGCTTCTTTTAACTCTCTTTCTTGTACTAAAATACTTTCTCCTCCAATAATTTCGACTATTCTAATTTTTTTGAACTTCGCAAAGTCTTTCAACATTTTAGATATTTGCAAGCAAAGTTCTCGAGTAGGCGCAATTATTAGGGCTTGTATCTTTTTTTCAGCTTTGACTTTTTGCACTATACACAAACCAAAAATAGCAGTCTTGCCAGAGCCTGTCTTTGACTGAACGACCAAATCAAAACCATGCAATGCTTTGGGCAAAGCTTTTTCTTGAATTTCCGTAAATTCATCAAAACCTAACTCTTTAATAGCTTTTAAAATTTCATAATCTAAACCAAACTTTTCTAATTTCATAGAACAATAGGGCTTTGATGGTTTTAAATACTTGTTCTTGCACTATCTTTTTGCGGGCTAGCATGGGGAGTTAGCGGTACCCTGTAACCAGCAACCCGCTATAGCTGGGTGCGAAGCTTTTGCAGAGAATGTATTGTCATGAGCATGCCTTTCCAGTACTATGAACTTTCGCCCTATAAGGCCGATTGTTTCAGCCAACCCCGCCAGGCCCGGAAGGGAGCAACGGTAACTGACTCAGTTGGTGCTCATAGGTAAACGGAAGCGAGGAATGGAAAAGGAAAAACGTGCTCATGGTAATGCATGCCATGCAAAGGCGAGCCCGCAACTATCTTTTTTGGCGAGACCTTTTCCGTTTAACTTTTTTCTTGAGTTTTTTGGTTTTTCCTTTCTTTTCGTGTTTTTCATGTTCATGGCTTTTTCTCAAAATTTGTTCTATCGAACTATTCAACGCTGCAATTTTTTCTCTAAAACCTCTTCTCCTTATTTCCCTTTCATGAAACTTTTTCAATAAACTTTCATACTTTTTTTGAATTGCTTCAGCATGCTTTTTAGCATGTTTTAACGCAATAGAAACGTGCCTTTTTGCTCTATGCCTATGAAACTTTGATATTATCTTATGCAAAGGCTTCAAAAAGAAACTTTTTTCAGACGCCCTTTCCCTAATTTCAGCTCTTTCTTCATGATACTTACTTCTTTCCTTGTGCTCTAAAAATTTTTTATGATGTTTTTTATGATTCTGCATCTATTCTTACTATGACTTTCTACTTTATTTTACTTTCTACAGAGAATTCTTTTTCAGCTTGTTTTTAAATATAAATTATGTTATTTTATAAAATAAATAATGAATTTTTATCTAGTCTTAGGCCAGCTTTTGCCGGCTTTTTTGTAGACGAAAAAATAGAATATCAAGAAGTAATAGCAACTATTGTTGATCTTATTCAAAGAGGCTATATTGGTTATCATGATGGAAAAGTTTTTTTTTTGTAAAACATGGAGAAAACCTCCTAAATTATGAAAATGAACTTATAAGAGAACTTTTTAGTGGAGAAATAATAAACAATTACAAAAAAGGCTTAGACAAATTTATAGATTATAACACAATCATCGCTTTTGCAAAACTTGATGCAGTTAGGCTTGGGTTTGCTGAATATTATTATTTTGAAGGTCCTATTACTTTCGATTTTTTTATCTAAAAATAGATATGGCACAAAGCAATTTTTGTATCAAAAATTACCTCACTACCTATCCCAATCACCAATATTGAAAGCTTATTTTGTTATTGTTGTTGCGAGCTTGCTATTTTTTGGTCTTTCTATGATAATTCCTTCTAATCTTAATTTTCTGTTATTTATTTTTGGTGTTTTACTTTACTTTTCAACCATAATTGTTGCTTTTTTAACAGTGTGTTTAATTATTTTTCTTTTATTAGTTCTTTATTATGGCACTTTAGTTAAGATTCGTAGTGTTGAAGTTAAAATACTACCAAAATGGGAAAAAGAAAAACAAAAATAACTTGAATTAAAGTCTTTTATTCAGGCTCATCCTAATATAGAAAACCTTGATATGTCAAGAGAGTTATTGCCGTACAAAATTGCGTTTGGAATAACTACAATTTGGCATGAGTTTCTTGACAAAGCAACTATTGAAAATAATTCAAAGTTCCAAAATTTTGGCAAGTATAAAATATTTGCCAAGCCATGGATTCTTATTCTAAACCTTGATGGTAATATTATTAAAATACGACCAAAAGGTAGTTCTGCTGAAGATAAAGGTAAATATGTCGTGTTGTTTGGTAAAAGTCAAGACAAATCTTCAAATAGTAATGATATGAAAATGATAGGAAAAATAATTAAAGAATCCATATTCATGAATGATGATTTTCAACAAGACAACATTTTAATTTTATCTGGCAAACCTATTCTAAACGGCAAGCCTTTAGTATTTGACTATTCATTAGTTTCTAATTGTATTCAACCCATTGCAAATTATTTTACCTCAGTAAAAAACAGAAACTTGACTAGAATATTAGACATATTAATGCCGCTTACAAAAAACGACATAATTTTAGTTTTTGCTTTTTTTTATATTAATTTTGTTGCGATTCCGAGGAAAAGCATCCTAAAACTACAAAAAACTTGATTTTGCTTGATTTTTTAGTGTCAATTTTTTTGTTTTAATAAAGCCTCAAACAAAGTTTTTGTTATTGTTCCATAAAAACCAGCTAAATTTCTGCCAACTATTGTAAAATAAGCTAATACAAAGGAAGCAATTGAAAATGCCGCTATAATAACATAAAAGTCGAATAGCATTTTAACCAAAGGGCTAGCGGTCTTAATGTTATCCACGCTTAAATTGGTTTTTATTAATTCGTTGTTTTTCTTTATTTCAGAAACAAGCCTTTGCTTTGTTTTTGGGTCTGACAAATTTAACATTGTTTGATTCATTGAAGTAACAAACGCTTGCACTTCTTTATCCTGCTTATTTTCTAAAGCTTTGTAAGTATTGCTACCCATTACATTCAGCAAAGTAAGTTTTTGTATCTCAATAACCTTTTCAGCCTCTGCTTCAGCTAAATCAATTTTTCCAAGCATCGAATTTGTTGTTTCAACAACAAGTTTTTCAAATACTTCATTAGCATAAACTTCATTTTTTGGTATTCCACTAACTACAAAGAAAAACATTAAGCCTAAAGCTATTGCAATAAAGCCCAAGTTTGAGGCGTTAGACGCGGTTCTAAAAGCCACAAAGCTCTTCATTTCTTTGCTGAACAAATAACTTGTTTCAATAGTCAAAAGCACGGCAATAAAAACCAAAGCTCCAAAAACTAAAGTTAAAGAACTCCATCCAAACATTACGAAAAAACTTATTATCCCTAAAGCACTGCCGAGAATACTTATTATATAAAGTTCATTTTTTGGTGTCGAGTGAGATAAGCCAGAAATAATGCCAAAAGTTATTGGAAAAAACAAATAAAATCCTATCATGAGAGGAGAAAAAAATAATTGCCAACTTTTAGAGGCTTGTTGAGTACTAAGCCAGTCAACATCCAAAACTCCAGCAAAACCTATTAAAGATCCCCAAATTAAAATACTAAAAAACAAAACTAAAATTATTATTATTTTTCTATATATTTCTTGCATTATTCTCAAAACGCTTTTTTTCATTTTAAACTTTTGGTTTCGCTTTAAAAAATAGTTTTTTTAGTTTTTGTTCGCTTCCGAATATTTTTTTGTTTGTTAGCCGTTATTGGCTTGGATTTTTTTTATGCATCTAATTTTTTGTTATTTTTAAAGTATTTTTATATAGCCGTTTTTTAGATCTTTAGGCTTTTGTTTTTTTCAAGTAGTTTTTTATGATTTTTACATTAATTTATATTTTTTTAGGTATTGGTAGTTATTATGTTTCATATAGGTAAGGTTTTGCAAGTAATGTCATCAGAAGAAAAAGGCTCAAAGTTTTCAGACCAAACAACTCAAGCCCTGGTTGAAATGTGGGATGAAAACCTAATAATTTTCAAAGTTAATCAAAACATTTCTCGTGAACTAAAAGAAAATGATTATGTTTTAGTGGATTATTCACCTGTTGCAGTAGGCGGTGCTCCTGTGCCAAAACATGAAATAACTGCAATAGTTAGTGAGCAAAAAGCAAAAAAAGTTTGGTCAAAATTGAAAGAAAAATTTGAGCAAAAAAAGAACGAAAAGAAAAAGCCTGATTTTGACTTTCCGGCTTTGCAAGGAAAAATGGTAGGTTAATTAACTAATTGTTTTTTTTAATTAGTTCATGAAAAGGCTTTGGCAAATAGATTTTTTGAAAGGCATTGCTTTGTGTATGATGGTTATTTTTCATTTTATTTGGGATTTAAATTATTTTAATGTAATCCAAGTTGACCTTTATTCTGGTTTTTTTGGTCTCTTTCAAATAACAACTGCTTCTTTGTTTTTGTTTCTTTCAGGGTCTTCTATGGTACTTTCTTTTTCTAAGTACAAATCTCAATTTCCAATCAAGTGGTTTTTTAGAACTTCTAAGATAACTATTGCCGCTTTTTTTATCTCTATTTTCACTTTAATTTTTTTTCCAGAATATTTCATTTATTTTGGCATACTTCACATAATTGCTTTTTGCTCTTTTCTTTTTGCACCAGTTGTTAATAAACCATTTTTTTCTTTAGCTCTGGCTTCTTTTGTTTTTTTTATTTACTTTTTTTTTACTCCTTATTACTTTGAAACTAATTCTATTTTGCTTTTAGCTTTTTATGCACCAAGACAGACTTTTGATTTTTTTCCTTTAATCCCTTGGTCAGGAATATTTCTTTTCGGCATTTTTTTTTGTAACATTGCAGTAAAATTCAAATTGTTTGATTATAGTGAACAAAAAAATTTTTTTGTTACCTTTACTTCTTTCCTTGGTAAAAATTCTTTGATAATTTACTTGCTACATCAAGCTTTTTTGTTTCCTTTTGTTTGGCTAATTTCTAATTTATTATAAGAAATAATAAAATTGTCATTTTTGCTTTTTTGCTTTAGTGCTTAACTTTTTTTTCCATTCATTAAAGTCAATAGGTTCTGTCACCAAAGACAAATAACCTATAAAAGCAGTGGTCAAATAAGAAATTGAAAAAAGTAATAAAGAAAAAGCAATTGCCGATTCTGCTTCAAAATTCAAGTAAGAGAAAAATAAAATAGTAATACCTTCTCTTGTTCCTATTCCAGAAATAGTTATTGGTACTACATCAGCTAATGCTATTATAGAATATAACACTAACATTTCTTGATAACTTATTTTTATGTTTATTGATTGTGCTAATAATTGTGCAAAAAATATTGTCAAAAGCCAAAAAATAACACCACAAAAAATTGCAACGATAAATTCTAATTTTTTAGTTGAAATTTTTTTTATTGTTAATAAAAATTCATTAAATTTTTCACTGACAAAATTCTTTGCATTGTCTGGAAGAAACATTAAATAAAAAGGCCTTAGCAAGGCTTTCATGTAATTGTCTTTTAATAATAGTATTATAAGTAAAAAGAAAAGCGCTGTTATTATTCCAACTATAAAAATCAAATCTATTAAATTTAACTCTGCTTTTTCTTTTGCTATTATTAATAACCCTGCCAAGGCAAATATAAGTAGCAATCCTATGTCTATTAGTCTGTCTAAAAAGACTGAAGCTAAACCTATTGTTAAAGTCTTTTTTTTTGCTATGTAAATTGCTCTTACAAAGTCTCCTATTCTGCCTGGTGTAAAAGAACTAAAAAAGAACCCTATTGTAAAATATTTTGTTGCTTTCAAGGTTCCTATTTCTACTTCCTGAGTAGCAAGTATGTACTTCCATTTTATTCCTTTAAGCAAAAGCATTATAGAAAAGACTATTAAAGCTATTACAATGATTTCCAAATTTGCTTTGTAAATTATTGAGACAACTTTGAGTATTTCTACGTTTGAAAGAATTATTAAAAAAATAGCTAATCCTATGACAGCTAAAAACTTGTTGTTCATGCTAAATTCCTTTTAGTTTTTTGAAAATACTTTGTATTCTCTATACTCAAAAACTTTTTTTAAGCCGAGTCTTTCTGAAAAAAAATCTTCTTTTGTGACGATGTATTCTACTTCAACTTCTTTTATGCATTCAACGCATTTTTCTAACCTTATTTTTTCTGCCAATTCATGTTTTGCTTTTACAATTTTAATATTAGGATCATTACTTGAAATTCTTTTGTCATATGAAAGATACCATCCAGTAAGAACATCAAAAGGAATTTTGTTAGACACTTCTGCTATTTTAGTGTTGTTTTCCAACAAAAACAAAGTTTTTTTGTATTCCGGATCAAACTTTTTGAAAGCAAACGCAAATTCTATTTCTTCTTTTGTTATTTTTGAGCCTTTAGCTAAGTAACTTAATTGTGAAGAAGAAAAAAACAAAATTAAGGAAACTGCGATTATTCCGATTATTAATTTATTTTCAAATTCTTTGTTTTGTTTTTTTTCAAAACTTTTAGTTATTTGCATTATGAAAAAGACTGATAAGAATAAGCCAGAAAACATTGACAACTCTATTATTCTGCCGCCTAAAACTCTTCCAGATGAAACAAGTGCTATTGATAAGATTGCCGATATTGAGAAAGACCAAACTAAAATTTTTGTAAAGTTGTCTTGCTTCATTTTTTTTGTAAAGATAAAAAAAATGCTCGCAATGGTAAGACAAAATATTAGTAAGCCTATCCATAAAGGAAAGGCAACGAGAGTTTCTTTTAGTGTTTCAATAGTGATTTTTTTAGTTTCTTCCGCTCCAAAGTTCTCTATGAAATGCCTGTAAGTTATCCAAAAAGTAGGTGCTGCTAAAAAGCCAGTAAGCAAAAGTTTTAATGTTTCCTTAAATTCTTTAGATAAAAGTTCATGTGCAATAAAAAAAGGAACCGAGTAAAGCGCAACTCCTGGGTGAGTTATTATTATTGTTGGAAAGAACAAATACTTTAGATTACTATTTTTTTTTACTGCCAATAAAGTTGCAAGGAAAAAAGTCGATGCCATGATAAAAGTGTATTGACCCCAATAAGTGTTTTGGAAAACTATTTTAGACCCAATAAATAATGATATTCCAAAAAGACCTGCAAATTCTGAATTGAATATGTTTTTACATAAGAAGTATATTAGCATTGAGGACAAAAACACAAAAATTATTCCTAAAATCCATACTATTATTTGACTTTCAATAAATGGTACAATTTCTATAAAGGTTTTTGCAAGCAGAGGAAAACCTATTTGGTATCTGTACTCTAATTCTGAAAAAGGCAAATAGTTTTTCGGCATCGTTTCTTTTATTGCTAAACTGCTTATGTGTGCTGCTGGGTCTGCACTTGCTTCAACAAAAGGGTGTAAAAGCAGAAAAGGGTATGCTGCTAAAAAAGAAATTATCAAGGCTATTGAAATAGCTTTGTTGCTTGCTTTGTCTTTATGTTTGCAAAACAAATTTTTAGAAGCTAATAAAATTATTGTTGAAATAATGATTACAATTAATGCATTTCTATAAAAGTAAAGCGACCATAAAGAGACAATAGTAATTAACGAAAAAAGAGTTAAAATTTGCATTAATTTCCGTTCTTCAAAGATGTTAATTTTTTGTGTTAATTTTTCCATTATTTTTTGCTCCGTTCAAGTTCTTTCTTAAACCAAAAAAGCTTTTTAATGAAATAAATTGTATCCTGAAAGACTTTTACTGTTGTCTTTTTTTTGTAATTGGTAGAATATTTTACTGGCACTTCTATTATTTTTAGGCCTTCTAAAGAGGCTCTTTTTAGTAACTCTGTTTCCCAAAACCAGTGTTTGTCTAAAGTTTTGTCTATAATTGGTAGTATTTTTTCTCTTTTAAAAAACTTGTAAGCCCCATTAGGGTCAGAGACAGGCAAAGAAATGAGCATGTCAGCAATTTTCAAGTAGGCTGTATGAAGAAAGTCTCTAAAAATTCTTTGTAGACTAAAATCATAATATCTTTTTCCACAAACTATGTCATAACCTTGATCTATTTTTTCTATCATTTGTGGAATGTATTTCGGAGAAACTTCTAGGTCAATGTCTATAAAACCAACTATTTTTCCTTTTGCGACCTTTATTCCTTCAGCTACTGAACCGCCTCTGCCTAAATTTTTTTTGTGAAATATTGCTTTGAATTTTTTATTTTTTTTAAGTACTTCTTTTATTAGATTTTTTGTATTGTCTGTGCTTGCGTCTTCAACAAAAATTATTTCATAATCAATTTTTGCTTTATCAAGGGTTTTAGTTATTTCTTGTATTGATTCTTCAAATATTGCTTCTTCATTATAACAAGGCAAGATGAGTGAAAATTTTTTTTGTCTAATTTCCAATTTTATCCCTCATTAATTTCATTTTTGAACCACTCTATGAATTTAGTAATTCCTTCTTCAAGTCTTGTGTTTGGGCTATATCCTAACTCTGCTTTTGCTTTTGAAATATCTGCTAAAGTAATTTCTACGTCTTCTTTTTTCTTTCCAACATATTGTATTTTTGCTTTTTTCCCCAGATTTTTTTCTATTATACTTATCAATTCGTTTATTGTTCTTGATTCAGAATTCCCTAAGTTGTATATTCCGTAAGTTTTTTTTGTTTGCAAAGCCAAAAATATGCCTTCACAAATATCTTCAACGTATGTAAAGTCTCTTTTTTCATCCCCATTACCATAAACTTCTATTTCTTTACCTTTCAAGATTTTTTCTACAAAAGTATACACTGCCATGTCTGGTCTGCCACCAGGACCATATACAGTAAAAAATCTTGTTATGATTATAGGCAAACCATACAAATGGTTGAATGCGTTTGCTAAAGCTTCCATTCCTATTTTTGAAGCAGCATAAATACTCATGGGCGTATTTGTATTCATTTCTTCGTTAAAAGGCACTTGATTCTTTCCATAAACGCTTGAAGTTGAAGCCAAAACCACTTTTTTTGCCTTTATTTCTTTTGCAAACTCTAAAACATTCAAAGTGCCTATTATGTTAGTTTTTAAGTATTCTTTTGCTTCTTCACTTGAATTTCTTACTCCTGCTCTCGCAGCCAAATGTACTATGTGCGTAATATTTTTGCCCTTCAATTTTTGAAAGGTAGTTTGGTCATTTATATCGCCTTCTATGAATTCCACCAAACTATTTTTTTGTACTTTTTCTAAGTTATGCTTCTTTATTCTTGTATCATAGTAAGGATGAAAATTGTCAATACCTATTACGCCTATTTTTTTTGAAGATAAGTGCTTAGCAAGGTTTGAACCTATAAAGCCAGCCATTCCTGTTATTAGGACCTTCATGTTAAATTTTTCGCAACATTCAATTTAAAATTTATTTATTTGAGAAGAAATACGAGTTTGCCTAATAATTGGTCAAGAGAGCAAGCATTATAAGGTTTTGATCAGTATTTTTTTCATGAAATTAGTAGTTACAATACCAGCATATAATGAAGAAAAAACTATAGCTAAAGTTATTTCAGAAATACCAAAAAGAATTAGCGGAATAAAAGAAATAGAAGTAATAGTTATTGACGATGGCTCTACTGACAGGACTAAAGAAATGGCCCTTTCTTTGGGTGCGAAAGTTTACAGCAACAAAAAAAACCTTGGCTTAGCTTATTCTTTTTCAAAAGGTCTTAACTTGGCTTTAGAGTCTGGCGCTGATATAATAGTTAATACTGATGCTGATTTTCAGTATGATCAAAAACAAATGATTAGTTTGGTAAAACCAATAATTGATGGCGAAGCA
Source organism: Candidatus Iainarchaeum sp. (assembly GCA_038895675.1). Classification (GTDB taxonomy): domain Archaea; phylum Iainarchaeota; class Iainarchaeia; order Iainarchaeales; family Iainarchaeaceae; genus CABMIU01. The sequence goes on along the minus strand of JAWANB010000004.1, from coordinate 5,826 downwards.
GACGTAGTTTTAGGCTCAAGGTTCTTAGGAAAAATAGAGTACATGCCTTTACAAAACTTTGTTGGAAACATTATTGTTTCACAACTCGTTAGCTTTCTAACAGGCACAAAAATAACAGATTCTCAAACAGGCTTTAGAGCTTTCTCTAAAGAAGCCGCAATGAAAATTAAAGTTTATTCGGATTACACTTACACACAAGAAACAATAATGGAAGCAATAGAAAAAAAACTTGTGTTAAAAGAAGTCCCAGTTAACTTTAGAAAAAGAGAAGGCAAGTCAAGACTAATTAGCAACATATTTGACTATGGAAAAAAAGTAGGGTTAACAATAATAGAAACTTACATAAATTATAGGCCTTTGAGGACCTTTTCTTTAATAGGTTTTTTTCTAATATTTTTTGGGCTTATTTCAGGATCAAAAGTAATGATTCATTTCATTAATACTGGAGAAGTTTCACCTTATATTCCTTCTGCAATACTATCTTCGTTATTGCTAATAATGGGATTCCAAGCAATAGTTTTAGGAATGGTTGCCGAAATAATGAAAAGAAATAGAAAAATACAAGAAGAAATACTTTACTTGGCGAAAAAAAACAAGTACTCAGAAAAATGATTTGTATGAAAAATTTTTTTCAAGAAAAAAAAGTTCTTGTTGCAGGAGGCCTTGGATTCTTAGGAAGTAACTTGTCTTTAAAATTAGCTTCTTTAGGAGCAATAGTAACTGCAACTACAAGAAATTTAAGCAAAAATAAGAGACTTTCAGAAACGGAACTAAAAAAAATTAACATAAAAGAAGTTGACTTATTAAACTTTGAACAATGCCTAAACGCGTGTAAAGGACAAGACATTGTTATTAATTGTGCTTTTTCAGGCTCAAAGCCAAGTCAAGAAAAAGGTGATGCAACAATTTTTAGGGAAAACTTGTTGATTGAATTAAATTTGCTTGAAGCCGCACGACTTTCTAAAGTAAAAAAATATTTGTTAGTTAGTTCAGCCTTTGTTTATCCAAGCAATTTGAAAAAGCCAATCAAAGAAAACCAAGTATTTTTAGGTGATGTTCATTACTCGAAATTTGGCTATGGCTGGTCTAAAAGAGCATGTGAAGCAGCAGCAAGAGTTTATTCAAAACAATATGAATTGAACATAGTAATAATTAGACCATCTAACATTTATGGTCCAAGGGACAACTTTTTTTCAGAAAGAAGCACAGCAATAGCTTCATTCATAGAAAAAAGTTTCACAAACAAGCCAATAGTAATTTCAGGCAATGGCAAGGCAAAAAGAAGTTTTATATACGTTGAAGATTGTGTAGAAGGAATTTTGTTAGCGTTAGAAAAGTATAATTCTATAGATCCGTTGAACATTTCCTCAAAAGAGCAAACAACTATAAAAGACTTGGCAGAAAAAATAGTTTCACTTTCACGAACAAAAACCAAAATAGTTTTTGACAAAAAACTTAGTCAAGGACCTTTATTTTTAGTTCCAGATAATACCAAAGCAAAAAAACTAATAGGTTTTGAAGCAAAAACAGGTCTTGAAGAAGGACTAAAAAAAACAATAGAATGGTTTAAAGAAAAATATGACTTATAAACGCATTGCCTTGTTTTTTTCATTCTTCAAAGTTTGGTACTGTGAATTTTACGTATGTGCTTGTTTTTTCTATTATTCTGCATTGTGTGCATTCTTTGTTGTCTTTCATTATTTTTGGGTTTTGTGTTGTCGTGTATAGTGTTATTGTTGCTGGTTTGTTTAGTTCTCTTAACTTGTTTTGGTTTAAGCTTATTTTGTTGTTGCTGATGTTTAAATCGTTATTTAGGTCTAATGGTTCTTCTGTGTTGTTTATTGTTGCTGTTAGTTTTAGTGTTGTTTCCCATCTTATTTTTCCTTTGTTTGTTATTCCTATTTCTAATTCGTTCAGTGTTGTTATGTCTGTGTTGTTAAAATCTGGTTTTATGTCAAACTTGTCAACTATTGGAAATGGGCATCCATAATTGTTTACTTTTATTCCTGTTCTTGTGTTAGGGCATTTATCAATAATGTTTGAAACTCCATCATTGTCATTATCAGCATTGTTGATTTTTACTATTATTGTTGTTGTTTGCGTGTTTCCTGCATTATCTTTTGCAATTGCTTTTATTTCATGCGCACCATTTCTATAATAATGCGTGTTTAGTGTTGTAGAGTATGGTGCTGTGTTGTCAATTCCTAATAGGTTTGCATCAATAAAGAATCGTATTTCACTAATTGGGTTATTGCTTGTTGTTTCTGCGTTAATGTTAATCATACCGCTAATTTCTGTGTTTGGCGTTGGTGAGGTTATTGTTAGTTGTATTTGGTTTGGTTGGGTTGTGTTGAAAGTTGCTATTGTTGTTTTGTTGTTGTTCATTGTTATTGTGCAAACGTTGTTTGTTCCTGTGCAGGCTCCTGTCCATGAGTCAAATATAGAGTTTTGTTCTGGTGTTGCTGTTAGTGTTATTGTAGTGTTTTGTTGGTAATTTTCTGTGCAATCATTACCACAATTTATTCCTGGTGGATTTGAGGTTATTGTGCCATTGCCTGTCCCTGTTTTTGTCGTGGTTAGTGTGTAGAATCCGCTGATTGGTGTTTTTTGTGTTATTATGTTGTTTATTTCTTGTTGGTTTAGTGCTTTGTCGTAAATTATTATTTCGTCTATTAGGCCGTTGAATGATTCGCCCCATGGGTTTAGGCCTATTTGGAGTGGTCTGCTTCTATCTATTTTTATTTTTCCTGTTGCTGGTTTGCTTAGTATTTCTTCTCCATCTATATATGCTTTTACATTGCTTCCGTCGTAAGTTATTGTGTAATGGTGCCATTGTGTGTCGTAGTTTTTGTTTGTGGTTGCTGTTAGTGATATGCCATTGTTTTCAGTGTTTAGGTAGCCAGTGATTCCGTTTTTGGTTATTTGTATTTGGTATATTGTGTGTTTTATTATTACCACTTCTTGTTCTTCTATATTGTCTTTTTTTGCCCAAAACGTAAAGCTCATTTGGTTTTGGCCGTCTAGCATGTCGTTGTGTGTGATGTTTATTCCTCTGCTTGTGCTTTGATTTGTTCTGAGTGCTTGTTCTGAGATGCCGTTTTCAAAGATTAGGTTTGTTCCTATTGGGTTTGTTTGTATGTTTTTTCCTGATATGTCTGTAATATTTCCGTTTAGTGGTAAGTATAGTATGACGTTTGGGTATTGTGTGTTTTTTACGTTTATTGTTCTTGTTGCAATGCTTTGATTTCCTTTATTGTCTGTTATTTTTAGTGTTACCGTGTATATTCCGTCTTGGTTGAAAACGTGGTTTACTTTTATTCCCGTGGCTTCTTGCCCGTCTCCAAAGTCCCAATAGTATTGCACTGTAATTCCTTGTGGAATGTAAGAGCCAGAAGCATCAAAAGAAACAATCAAAGGCTCATAACCTTCTTCCTTGTCTAAACTAATATGCGCGATTGGCTTGTCTTCTCGTATTAAACAACTTAAAGCTCCAATGTCTTTTCCATTTTCACCAGAACCACAAAGTGGCGACGAAGGCATAGGCCTTAAACCATCATCCTGAGTGAAAGGCTTTTTATCAGGACCTAGTGGATTTTTTATGTCAACAAAAAGCGGGTTTCCGCCATTAATACCATTAGGTTCATTAAAATTTGTTACTCTCGGAAAACCATAAATTTCCTTTCCAGCAACAAAATTATAGTTAGCCACAAAAGTCTCTTTACTAATTCTTTCTATTTCTTGCGTTTGTTTCATTAAATCATATACTTTAGATTTATATTGTGAAAAAGAAGCATCTAATTCAAACTCCG
>JAWANB010000004.1:0-1918 GCA_038895675.1 Candidatus Iainarchaeum sp. | reverse complement strand
AATTTTTTTATCATCATGAATATAATTTCTTCTAAAAACATTATCATGACCAAAAAACCTTATAGCGTCTTCTCCATTCAAATTTTTAAGTTCATTATTCTCAATTAAGATATTGTACCCATTAACAGTAATAAAAGGATAATGCAAGTTACTTATTACATTATTACGCACAACAACATTATTCCCAGAAATAGAAATACCAGCAACAGAAACCCTAATAAAAGCATAAACAGGCCCTTCATTCCTAATAGTTTTTCCATTCTGTTGAGAAACATCATCCCGCAAAACCAAAGAATTGTCAGTAACTTCTTTTACATTCCACCATCCACTATTAAGTATTTCTGAATCACTGCTAATTACAATTGCAGTATTATTCTTAAAACCAGCTCTTAAAAAACCGCCTTTTGCAGAACTAATAGTATCACCGCTTGGTCCATTATCTCTAAAAATAACATCATCCAAAGCTATCCCAATACCATCTCTTATAGTATTATTCAAAATTTCAACAAAACTAGCCTTGTTAGAAACACCAACATGAAACTGCCACAATTGAGAAAAACCAGTAATATCAAAACCATCAAGAGTAATGTAAGAATGATCAACATAAAAGCCTTGAATAGTAGCCTTGCCATTAGCCTTGAAAATAATTCTATTTCCTTCAGAACCAGATCTTTTAGTAATCACTCGCTCATCATAAACACCATCACTAACAAAACAAGTATCGCCAGGCATGGCAACATCAGCACATTTTTGAACACTCCTAAAAGGCAGGGCCTCAGAACCAGGGTTAGAATCGTTGCCAGAAACAGAAACGTAGTAGTTTGTAGCACCAACATTTACTATAAACACGAACAGCAAAAAAAACAGAAAGAAGAAACGTAAAATATACATAGTTAAATATCAAAGTTTTGTTATTATTATACTTTTTGATTCTTTTTGAGGAATAATAAAATATTTTTTAAAGTCGTTTTTGACGTTTTTTTTAACTAGTTTTTTTGTTATTTCATTTTTGGTTTAGTATGTTTTTAGGTTGTTACTTGGTTTACAATAATTTTTTGATTTTTTATTTTTCAGTCATTTTAAACTTTCACGTATTGGTATATCTCAATTTCATCATTCTCATAAATTAGTTTAAGTCCAAGATTTGAATCAATAACGCCAATTTTTCTTTCTCTTGGCCCATAAACAACATAATTAATGCTATTTTGCTCAAGAAATTTTCTTTTAGATTCAGTTTTTACTTCCGGACTATAAAAATCATTAATGTTTTGTTTTAACTCATTATAATTTTCTTTTACTTGAGACAAGCTCCAGTGCGCAAAGTAATTTTTATGTGGTGCATTCCATAATAGATTATTGGCAAAATAATAACTTGATAATACATTACCTTTTGGTTGTCCAGCTAAAAATTTAATCGCCTTTTCTTCAGACTTAAGCATAAACAAAGAATGGTATTTTTCAGAATTAATATTAATGGCTCTTTCAGAAATTGATACTAACGACCCAATAATTAAAATTGCTAAAATAATTTTTGTTACTTTGTTTTTCAAATATGTTTTATTAGAAGTAATTTTTTCTACTACTTCAAATAACCCATAAGTTGCTAAAATACCTAAAGGAATGTGCAAGTAATAAATGTATTTGAAACCCTTCCAAGGATTACTACCTAAAATAAAAGCTACTAACAACCAAGAGAAAAAAAGTTTAGGCGAAGTTAAACACAAAAAAGTTTTAATTTTATGCTTAAAAAATAGTAGTATGATAAAAACTGGTTATGAATTATCAGATTCAGAAATAGCTAACAAGTATTCTCAAATTTCTGACAAGGTTCGTTTACCAATGTTTTTCTATTATAGAGTAGCCTTATTTTTAGGTAATTTAAATGGAAAAAAAGTACTTGACTGTGGTTGCGGTAATG
>JAWANB010000003.1:0-32554 GCA_038895675.1 Candidatus Iainarchaeum sp. | reverse complement strand
TTATATATTTATCGGTTTTATAGTGCTTTGTAGAAATCGCATTTTAAAGTCATTTGTTTTTTTTCTTAAAAAGTCCTTTTTTAAGACTTCGTTATTTTTTGTTTCTTTTGTTTTTGTGTTGTTGTATCTTTTTTTTGATTATAAGTTTTTTTTACAGCAACTTAAAGTAAAACATTGTAAATACTATTGTTGAAATTATTACTTGTATTGAGAGTATTGTTATTACTACTTGTTTTTCTGTCATTGGTTTTATTGTCATTACTAAGTGTGTTATTGAGTTAATGTTTTTTGGCGGGCTTAAAATATTGTGTTTGTTTGGTATGCCAAAGCTTTCAGCTTGGAATTTTGACTTGGCTTTTAGTATTAGTTCAATCCAATATAATGCTATTATCATTACTCCTATTTTTTCCATGTTGCCTATTATTGAAATTGTTGCTGCTGTTGCTCCAATCATTAGTGTTAAAGAATCTCCGCCAAAGACTTTTGCAGGGAACCAATTAAAATGAAGAAAGATGAGTAATGCTCCTAATATTGCTATTCCTATTATGAGTGCTTCTGTTTGTCCTGTCATGGCAGCAATAAGCGTTAGTGTTGATATTATTATTATTCCTAATCCTGTTTCAAGTCCGTTTAGGCCTGCAAGCATGTTAAAGGCATTTGAGGCTCCTGTTATTGCTATGGGAACAACTAACAATGAATATGCTATTCCAAGATTGATTGGTCCAAAAAACGGGAGCACTACATAATCTGTTCCGGCTCTTACAGCCATTAATGGTAATGCTGCGAAAATAGGAAATAATGCGTGTTGCCATTGTCTTATTCCTTTTTTCCAACCTATGAGGTCATCTACTACGCCTATAAAGCCTGTTGTGAATATTGTTAGAAAGCCTGCAAATAGTATTGTTAAGTTTACGTTTTCTAACCCCAGATAAGTTATTATAAAAATTGCAGAGATTATTCCAAAGGAGAACCCGAGCATTACTGAAATTCCGCCCATTTCAGCTACTTCTGGTTTTTCGTACTTGTTCATGTCTTTGCCAGTTATTCCTCTTCTTACCATTTTTCTAATCATAATAGGTGTTATTATGTAAGTTAGTAATGATGAAAATGTGAAAATTGCTATTAGTGTAGCAATGAGGTCCACGTAAGCACCTTTATTTCATTACTTTGAAAACTTTTACTTCGTTGTTAGTGTAAACTTCTTCAAGCCAAGGTATGGTTTCAGGAGAAATAAACATTCTTGCTATTAGTGTGTCATGAGATGCTTTGCTGAAAATATAAAGTTTTGTTTCTTCTTGGTTTCTGTAAACAAAACCTCTTGAGGTTTGGCTTAGTGCAGCATTAGGTTCGTTTATTCTTTTTGTTGGAAACTTCAAGTATTGTTCTTCTGTTATCCCCAAGTTTCCGCAATAATATGTTTTCTTTTTTGATAATTTGTCTATTTCTTTTCTGCAATTCACTATTCCTGAGTTTCCGTACTTTACAATTAAAGGGTCATTGCTATTAGTTTTATTGTAAGCATATAGAGCAAGAGAAGGCAGTGCTGAAATCATGTCTTCGCTTACCACGACATAGTCAGAATTAAAGTGTGATAGTATTGTTAGTGCGTTTTGGTCGTTGTCTGAGAGCAAGAATTGTGCAACCAAAGAATTTTCAGGCAAAGAATAATTTCTGTTGTCTAAACTTACTTTTCTTTCAGCAATAAAAGAAATCCAGTGTCCTTGGTTCCACCAATTAAGTATTTTTGAGTCTTTTGGCGTGTTTTCTTTTAGCCAGTATAGTGTTTCTTTCCAACCTGAATCGTCTTCTATGTTTGGTCTGTTTTCAGTTACAAAGAAAGAGCCAGCAGCAATTCCTGTTACTAACATGAATGCAAATGACAAGCCTACAATTTTTTTTTCGTTGCTTGGTTTTTCGCCAACCCATCTGAAAAATTCGAAAGCAACAAAGCCAGCGCTTGCTGCTATCGGCAAGCCGAAAACATAAGTGTACTTTAGCTTTAGGAAAGCCATGGTCATTGAAATCAAAATCCAGAAAAATATTAGCAGAGTGACTCTTTCGTAAGGCATTATGCTGTGCTTTTTTTCTTTTTCTGTTTTAAAGTAGAAAGAGAAAAATGAATAAATGAACCATATTGCAAATATTGCTATTGCCAAAAAAGGAAAGAATACTAATGCGTTATACTTGTTTAACCAATACTTTATTCCTTGGCTTTCTTCACCTATACTTATTGAGAAAACGCTTGGGCCTAAGTCAGAGCCTGTTGAAAGTCTTGAATATCCTTCTGCTGTAATTGGCAAGTAACCTATTACTTGGTTTAATCCAAATTCAAACCACCAAAGGCCAAGGTATGACGTTGCTATTGTTGACATTATTAAAAAGAAAATTACAAAGTTTTTTGAGAAATTTACTATTTTTTCTTTCGGTTCTTTTGCAAGTTTCATGTAAACTAATGTTGCTATGAAAAATGGTGGAAAGATCATCCAAGCAAAGCCAAAGCCTTGCCAAGTTAAAGCCATTAAGCCTAAAGACAGGCCAGCGAGAATAGAATTAATTATTGTTGACTTGTTGAATTCAGCATTTTTCAAAGCTCTGGCTAAAAAAACCATTCCTATGACTAAAGGTAAAAAGCCTAATGAGTCGTCCTCGAAAAAACCTGACATTGTCCTGTAAACAAAGGCAGGGATTGTTGCGGCAAAAATAGCAAAGATAATGCCTGCTTTTTTGTCATACAATTCTTTGCCAAGATAATACATTGCAACAGAAATTAAAGCTCCAAAAAATGCTGGAAAAAATTTTATTGCAACTATCCAATTTTCTTTGTTGTAAGGAGCATTCAAGGTAAATAATTTGAATAGGTTGCCTGTGACGAGCCAAAAAAATTCGCCAACGTTAGGTTTCAATGACCCGCCTTCAGGCAATTGGTAATAAGCCATAGGATCTACTTTTGGAATATACCCGTTTTGCAAGTAGAATTCAACCATTCTGCCATGATAGTAAGAGTCAAACTCAAAGAATAAGTCATACTTCATTAAATGAGCCCTAATTCCAAAGCCTAAAAGAAACACAAGAAAAACAAAGAACAATTCTTTCTTTCTTGTTTTGAAAAAATCTTTTATAGAACTCAAAAGCATTATAACCCTTTGAGAAGTAAAGTTTTTAAAGTAAAAATTTTGCGAGATTTTTGGAAAAACTTCACTTTAAAAAATAGTTTGCTAATGTTATGCCTATGTTCAAAATTCCGGCTATTATGAACACATTCCCAAGTCTACCTATCCAAGAACTATATTTTCTAAAAGTGAATGTTAGGACGCCGAGCAAAAACCAAATTGTTCCCATTATGAATACTGGTGGCAATGCTATTTGAAAGTATTGGGTTATTATTGCTTGATTTTTATAAGACTCTAAACCCAAATAGACGCCAACAATAACTACTATAAAGGAAATTATTGGCGATAATATTAGGTTTAATAATGAAAATTCTTTTAGTATTTTGAACATCAAAAATATTTTGATGCAAAAGTATAAGTTTTTAACTATTTGTTGATTTTGCTTACTTATTTAAATGTTTTGAGTAGGCATAATAGTAAAGAGTAAAAAGAGTTTGAGTTATTTTGGTTAGTGGTTTTTATGGCTAATAAAAAGGCAAAAGGAGTATTGGCAAAAACAAGGGCTAAAAGAAAAGGCCCTAAAGTGACTCCTAATAAATTGTTGTTTCCCTATGAAATAGGCGATTACGTTGACATAAAAATTGACCCTTCCGTGTCTTCAGGGAGGCCTCATAGGCGTTATGATGGTCTTACTGGGAGAATAGTGGCTAAACAAGGAAATTGCTTTTATGTTGAAGTAAGTAAATTAGGTAAAGTAATGCGAGTTTTGTGTGGTACTGCCCACTTGAAACTTTCAAGGGGCGTTGTTAGAGAAGTTAAAGCAGCAGAGGTTTTACAATGATAGGCAAAAAACTCATTTCTATTAAACCATTGTCACTTTTTGAGGTCAAGGAAATACTTTCAGAAAGAGCCAAGCAAGGCGAGTTAAGGTACGAGCAAGCCCAAGCTTTAGAGTATGCTAAAAAGTTTTCTAAATTGGCTCCTTCAAAAGCTGAAAAACTTAAGCAAGAATTGTCAACTATTCAAGGTTTGGACGAAGATTTTATTTGCAAGGTATTGGATATTCTCCCTCCTGATATAGAGACTGCGAAACTAATTAGTGTAAAGCAAGGCTCTGTAAGTGAAGAGTCTCTTAAGCAGGTTGTGGAGGTAGTAGCCAAGTACCTTAAATAACTACTTCTTTTTTAGGTGATACTATGAAGGCCGAAGACTATGCATTAGTTTTAGATTTTCTTCCAAAAGGTAGAAGCACGGATTATAAGTCAGAGCCAATTTGCATAGTTCTTGGAAAAAATTTTTTCACTTTGCTTGAAGTAGTGCCAAAACCTAACATTGATTTAAAGCCACAAGAAGAAGTTTACATAGGAAAAGAACAAAGAGACAAAATAGACTTCATAAAAAGACGTATAAATTACAAAGACTTAACAACTAATGCTATAAATGAATTAGAATCAGCTATTGAAAAAGTTGTTGCTGAAAGAGAACAATTTTTTGTAAACTTTTTTAATAAGTCAACGGCAATAAGTCTTAAAAGGCATCAATTAGAATTGTTGCCAGGCTTAGGTAAAAAGCATTTATCAGACATACTTTCAGAAAGACAAAAAATGCCTTTCTCATCCTTTGCAGACATAAAACAAAGAGTCTCAGGAATAGATCCAATAGTTTTTATCAAACGAAGAATTATTGAAGAATTGCAAGGACAAGAAGAAAAATTTTATCTTTTTACGAGAGCACCAATTCAAGAAAAACCATTTTTCAAAAAAAGGTTTTAGGCGTTAGTTTTTTTAAATTAAGATTTGTTATTTTAAAGATGTCCGAAGAAAATCTTGCCTTGAATAACCTTTCTTCTAGTTATGTTCAAACCATGAAAGCCAAGCTTGTTGACTTAAAAACAGGCAATTTAGTGGCTATAATGAATATTGTAGACGCAAAAGAACTCGGTTTATTGCCAGGAGATAGAATAGAATTAACAAATCCAGAAAACAGCGTTTCAGTAAAAGTTATTGTTGACGTTACAGACTCAATAATAATGGAAAATGAAGTAGGCATATTCAAAGACATTGAAAAAGTCTTAGGAGTAAAAGAAAACGGGATTTTGAAAGTAAGTGTTGCTCAAAAACCTAAAAGTTCTGAACTTATTAAGAAAAAACTAGAAAACAAAAAATTGAATTATGAGGAGATAAGCACAATAGTGAAAGACATTGCAGATAATAGTTTAAGCGAAGTTGAGATAGCAGCCTTTGTTTCTTCAGTTTATGTGAATGGTTTTGATTTAGATGAAACGGTCAACATGACAAAAGCCCTAATAGAAAATGGGAAAACAATAGAATTTGGCAAAAACAAAATTGTTGACAAGCATTCAATAGGCGGTTTGAACGGCAGAGCAACAATGATAATTGTACCAATAATAGCTGCTGCTGGCTATATAATACCAAAAACTTCTTCAAGATCAATAACATCTTCAGCAGGAACTGCTGATGCAATGGAAGTTTTAGCAGACGTCTCACTTTCCATAGATCAAATAAAACAAGTCGTAGAAAAAACAGGAGCTTGCATAGCTTGGGGCGGAGCAGTTGAATTAGCCCCTGCTGACGACAAAATAATAAGAATAGAGTATCCTCTTTCTTTAGACCCGGAAGGACAAGTAATAGCAAGTGTAATGGCAAAAAAAGCGAGTGTTGGAGCAAAGTATGTTGTAATAGACATTCCAATAGGTCCATTTGCAAAAGTAAAGACAAGAGAAAAAGCAGAACAAATGGCTCTAAAGTTTGTTGAAGTAGGAAAAAGATTAGGAATGAAAGTAGAAGTTTTGCTTACTAATGGTTATGAACCGAGTGGGCCTGCTTTTGGACCTGCTTTAGAGGCAAAGCACGCTTTAAAAATACTTGAAGGAAAGGTTTTTGACAATTTGGCTCAAAAATCGGTTGAAATATCTGGCGCATTGTTAGAACTAGTAGGAGCAGTTCAAAAAGGCAAAGGACCAGAAAAAGCCTTAGAAATACTAAAGTCTGGAAAAGCTCTACAAAAAATGCGCCAAATAATTTCAGCACAAAATGGTAAAATATTCTCTTCTGAAGAAATACCAATGGCTCCTTTTAGCAAAAAAGTTTTTTCAAAAACTGAAGGAGAAGTAAAACTAATTAATGTAAATTTGTTGAATAAAATAGCAAGAGTTGCAGGTGCACCATCTTCAAAGCTTTCAGGAGTATTACTCAACGTAGAAACAGGTTCTAAAGTCAAAGAAAAAGACTTGTTATTTGAAATTTTTTCTGAAAACGAAAGAAAATTAGAAGCAGCTTACGAATTAGCTAATTCTTTAGAAATAATAGAGTTTGAGAAGATTATTTTGGAGAAATTTTCTTAAAAATTTCAAGGTACGATGCAGGTTCTATTAAATTGATTTTTTGTTTTACTAATTTTGTTTTTTCTAATTCTTTTTTGTCATAATTCATTTTCACATAGTGAAAGGCGTTTTCTAAAGTTTTATTTTTGAATCTAAAAACTTGTTTTAGGAAAGTGCATAATTCTTTTGTATCAACCTTTATTTCCTCTTTTTTTTTGAGAGAAATTAGAGAAGAATAAGCTGCTGGTGCGGGATAAAAATTATTAGGGCTAATACTTCTTATCGGAGTTTTGATTTTAAACAATATTGAAGTCATTACAGAGAGATAACAATATTCAGGAAAACCTGGTTCAGCAACCAATTTTTCTACGAACTCTTTTTGAAATACAAAAACGCACAAATCTGGTTGTTGTTCAAAAACTTTAACCATTATGTCATCTGAAATATTGTAAGGTGGCAATGAAATTATTTTGTTTCCTTTTTTTTCTTCTTCTCTTAGATAATCGTTTTTTATTAGCTCAAAGTTTTTTTCATTTTTAAATTCGTTTTCAAGTAAATTTGAAAGGTTCTTGTCTTTCTCTATCCCTATTACTCTGCATTTTTTTATCATTAATTCAGTAAGGAAGCCAGTCCCAGGTCCTATTTCTATTACTACATCGTTTTTGTTTAAACTTGCTTCTTCCACCATTTTTTGAAGCAAGTTTTTGTTAATGCAAAAGTGTTGCCCTAACTTTTTGTCAGGCCTAAACCTGTACTTTACCATCAAATCCTGTAGTCTGCTTTTCAACTCCATATAAACATTTTTTTTCTTAAGTTGTTAAATGCTTTTTTGAAGTTCTTTGCACATTTCTACTGCTGTTTTTTTTATGTCTTTTGACTCGTACAAAGCTCTGCCTACTATTGCATGCCAATTTTTTCCTGCTGCTTTGCCTGACTCAGAAATACTTCCGCCTTGACTTATCAAGCCAGGAGAATATATTATAGGTTCTATGCTTGATTCTTCAAGAATTTTTTTGTATTTCAAAATCTTTTCTGGCTTGTTTCCTGGAAAAACAAATTCTCTTATGCCTTCTTTTGCAGCTATTCTGTAAATTTCTTCTGGCGCGGAATTCCTTATGAATCCTCCTTCTTCTTCCAAATACGCTTTGTGAGTCATTTCACCGCCAACTATTACTTTCAGACCTTCTTTTTTTAGAGCCTTAATCCATTCTAATTCAGTTTCAGGGCCAGATTGCGGAAATATTATTACTGAATCTACTTTGGCTTTTGCGCATACTTTAGCAAATTTTTCTCCAGTGAATGGAACGTCAGTTCCTGCTTTTTGATGATCGTAAATTATTGGTTTTTTGCTGTGTTTTTTGCAAACTTGAACAACTTTCGGCAAGCCAAAAGTTAATGCCAATTCAAAGCCTATTTTATAAGCCCCAATCATTTCTATATTACTCGTTTCTTTTACCAAAACTTCTAGTTCTTTCAAGCTATCAAAATCACAAGAAGGAACTATGCTTTTTGGTATTTTTATTGTTGGTTCAATCATTTAGCTTACCTTCTTTAAAGTATTTTTTTGTTGTTTCATAATGTGCCTCGTCCATCTTTCCATGCCTATACAAAATTTCAATTAATTCAGTTATCTTGAAAACACTATGCAATTTTATTCCACTTTTGGCTAACTCTTCACTTCCTCCTTGTTCTCTATCGATTAGCACTAAAATGTCTTTTACTTTAAGTCCGACTTTTTCAAGAGGCGCTATTGCTTCAAACTTGCTTTCTCCTGTAGTGATTAGGTCATCTATTACTAAAACTACTTCGCCTTGGCTAAACTTTCCTTCTACCATTGCTTTTGTTCCGTAGTCTTTCACATCTTTTCTTGGAAAGATTGCTCTATAATTTCCTTCTAAGCTTAAAGCAGTTGCTATTGAAATAGCTGCAAATGGTATTCCTGCAATGCAATCAAACTTTATTTCGTGTGCCGCTTTATTTAGTTGTTTTGCAACCATTTTCAAGACTTGAGGATAAGAAACCAATAATCTCAAGTCAATGTAAATTGGGCTTTTAAGACCGGACTTCAAAGTAAAAAGTCCAAATTTTATTGCTCCAATTTCTTGTAGTTTTATAGCTAATTCTTCTTTTTCATCCATAAGTCTGTCCTCTAACAATTGTTTGTTCAATAAAACCTTTTAATAAATTTCCTGCAAAAGGAGAATACTTTGCTTTAGTAAATAGCCTTGAATTTTCCACTAAAAAACTTTTTTTCATGTCAACTATTATCAAGTCTGCATCAAAGCCTTGAGCAATAAAACCTTTTTTTTTCCAACCAAATATTTTGGCAGGGTTTTCGCAAATTACTTTTATCGCCCTTTCCAAGCTTATTCTTTTGTTGTTAACCTCGTTTAGAATTAAAGGCACCATTGTTTCAACACCTGGTATGCCAGAAGGAGCTTCACGATAATCCTTATTTTTTTCTTCTAAAGTATGTGGCGCATGGTCAGTCGCAATAATATCTACAATGCCTTTCTTTAAGCCATAATAAAGAGCCTTTCTATGTTCAGGCCCTTTTATTGAAGGATTACATTTGATTAAGTTGCCTAAAATTTTGTATTTGTTGGAATCTAAAAAAAGATGATTCGGAGTTACTTCGCAAGTTATTCTGCTTTCATTTTTATTTTTCTTTGTTTCCTCTATCAATTTAAGCCCTTTTTTTGAGGATACATGTGCAAAATGTAATTTGTTTCCAATTTTTTTTTGTATGCTCAAAAGTTTTGAAATTGCTTTGGCTTCCACTTCTTCATTTCTTATTAAGGAATGTATTTCAGGCCAATTATTTTGTGCAAAAAGCTTTTCATTTTCCATTATTGTTTTGTTGTCTTCTGCATGAGCCACTACTACAATATCGTGTTTTTTTGATAACTCAAAAATTTTTATAATAGAGTTTTCGTCATCTAAAAAAAATTCACCGGTTGTTTTTCCATAGTACAATTTAACAGCTTTCAAACTAATGTTTTCATCATTACAAGCAAGTTCTATTTCTTGAAGGTTATTTTCTGTTGCAGCCATGTATAAAGCAAAGTTGACTAATGCGCTTTTTGAAACAAGTTGGTGTTTTTTCAAGAGTTTTTCATAAGTGTCTATTATTGGAATATTGTTCGGCATGTCCATGACTGTTGTTACGCCTCCATGTAATGCGGCTAAAGAACCAGAAACCCAGTCTTCCTTATATTCTTGCCCAGGCACTCTAAAATGTACATGGCAATCTATTGCTCCAGGTAAAACAATTTTACGTTTGCAATCTATTTCTTTTTCTGCTTTAGGTTTTTCATTTCCTATGTACTTTATTAACCCATCTTCTATTAACAAATTTTTTTGCATTAACTTACCATTTATGTATGCTCTGCCATTTATCAAAGCTATGCTCATTGTTCTCGCCACTTATAGTATTCTTCAAGGCTAACTCTTTTTCCACTTTTTAAGTAAGCTGTTTTTCCAAATTCTTTCATTTGTTTTAAGTCTTTGTCATTAAAAACAGGGCCATCAAAACAAACGAGTTTATCATCAATCACGCATTCGCCACAAACTCCTATTCCGCACTTCATATACCTTTCAACAGAAGCCTCAAATTCTGTGTTGTATTTTAAACTTATTTCCATTGCCTTTACTTCCATTAATTCAGGGCCACAAGCGTATACTTTGTCAAATTTTTCTTTTGCCAAAAGCCTTTCAAGTATTTGTGTATTGTACCCTTTTTCCCCATAAGAGCCATCATCAGTAGAAACAAAAATTTCACCATAATCGTTAAGTTCTTTTTCAAAGATTATTCTTTCTTTTGTTCTTCCTCCTAAAATTATTTTTGTTTTGCAATTTTTTTCAAATAGTTTTTTTGCTAACATTATTATTGAGTCTATCCCGACGCCACCTGCTACTATAATTGCCTTTTTTACTCCATTCGTGTTGAATGGTCTTCCATACGGGCCTCTAATCCATATTTTATCTCCTTTTTTTAAGGCAAGCATTTTTTTTGTTGCAACACCTTTGCCTTCTATGTTAATTGCGATTTTTTTTTTGTTAGGTATTAACGCAATAGGTTTTTCGTCAACGCCTGGAAGCCAAACCATGACAAATTGCCCTGGCTCAAAACTGATTTCAGCATCAAGAAAAAAAGTTTTATTCTCAGAAAATTCTTCTCTCACATCTTCTATTTTTACTACCCTCAATTTAGTTTCACATTTCCATTCAACCATGCGCTAACCCCTGCAATTCTTTTATTTTCGAATAACCATTTTCATTCATCCATTCAAGTATTTCTAAATTGATTTTACTAAAAACGCTTGGCCCATAAAGCCAAACAGCGCTTCCTATACCACACATAGTTGCTCCTGCCATAATGTACTCTAAAGCATCTTTTCCAGAAGTTATGCCGCCTTCTCCTATTATAGGAACTTGTATTTTCTCAAACAAGTCATAAGTTATTTTCAAGTTTATTGGCTTTAAAGCAGGCCCACTAACACCGCCTTTTTTGAAAGCTAAAATAGGTTTTTTTGCATCAACATCAATTAGCATTCCAGGCATTGTATTACAGGCACAAATAGCATCAGCTCCAGCTTCTTCACATGCAAGTGCTATTTCAACAGGCGAAGCAACAGCTGGCGTTAGCTTTGCTATTACTGGTATTTTCCCAACCACGTTTTTTACTTCTGAAACTATTTTAGCTGAAATTTTTGGGTCTTGTGCAAATTGCTTGTCTTGCCATTCTGTGTTAGGGCAAGAAATGTCAAGCTCAATAAATTCTGGCTTTTTTTCAGCAACATACTTTGCAACTTCAATAAACTCTTGCCATTTGGTTCCATAAATACTTGCTATTAAAGGCGTCTTCAATTTTTTAAGTTCTTTCAATTCTTCAAATTCTTGGTCATAGTTTTTGTAGCCTGGAGTTGGCAGGCCAACAGCATTCAACAAGCCATGTTCCCATTCTATAACAGTTGGATTTTTATGGCCGTTTCTTTCTTTTGGCCCTATGCTTTTCATTGTTACTGCACCAGCACCTTCTTTTGCAACTCTTATCAATTGACCAGCATTGACTCCAAGTATTCCTGAAGCAAGTCTTAAAGGGTTTTTCAACTCTATTTTGCAAAAAACCGTTTTCAATTCTGCATTAGGCATTCAATCTCCTTTTATTGAATTTACTATGTCTTGTTCATTCATCCTTGTTTCGCAATAATAACACTTAGCCTCTAACGGGTTTTTATTTATCAAAAACTTTGTCTTGGTTTTTTCAAAATTAGTCACGCATTTAGGGTTTATGCACTTTATTATTCCTTCTACTTTTTCAGGGTAATCCAATTGATTTTTTTTCACTATTTCAGAATTTCTAATAATGTTTATTGTCGCGCCTTTTCCTATTATTGCAATTTTGTTCAACTCTTTTTCATTTAGTTCTTTACCTTCTATAAACACAATGTCTTTTTTTCCCATTTTTCTACTTTCCACGTTAATGCCTATTGTTACCGTATAGTCTTTCAAGTTAAGCACTTCCAAAATCTTGTAAGCAGAACCAACATTCAAGTGATCAATGGCTGTTCCATTTTTTATGGGAGTAATTCTTATTTCTTTAGTCATCAATAACACCTCTCAACAAAGAAAAGATTGCTTCTCTTACAGGAACCCCATTAGCAGCTTGTTTAAAGTAAAGCGCATAATCTGTTTCATCAATGTCATAAGTTATTTCATTAACTCTTGGCAACGGGTGCATTACCCTTACTTTTTTGTTCGTCATGCTAAGCAATTTTTTGTCTATCACGTAAGTGTTCTTGACTTTTTCATATTCTACTTCGTCAGGAAAACGCTCTTTTTGTATTCTTGTCGCATAAATGACGTCAACTTCTTTAATACATTTTTCTAAATTGTTGAGCTCAATTATTTTTACCTTGTTTTTCGTGTCCTCTACAATATGCCTTGGCATTTTTAGACTTTCTGGAGAAACCAAGTAAATTGTTATGTTGTTAAAGTATGACAAAGCATACATCAGACTATGAACTGTTCTACCATACTTTAAGTCTCCAACCAAAGCAATTTTTATGTTGTCAATGCTTTTGAATTCTTTTTTAATCGTGTACAAGTCAAGCAAAGTTTGACTTGGGTGCTGATTAGAACCATCTCCTGCATTAATCACTGGTTTTGGCGTTATTTCAGCAGCAAACTTTGCAGAACCTTCTATATAATGTCTTATTACTATGAAATCAGCATAGTTTTCAACCATTTTTATCGTATCAAAAAACGATTCACCCTTCTTAAAACTAGTAACACTCGGGTCAGCAAAACCAATTACTTTAGCCCCTAAATTTTGGGCTGCAGTCTCAAAGCTTAACCTTGTCCTAGTTGAAGGCTCAAAGAAAAGGCTTGCCACTACCTTGTTTTTTAAAATACGTTCTTTTTTATCTTTAGGCATTTTTTCCAATTTTTCAGCTTCCTTCAAAACTAACTCTATGCTTTGCCTTGAAAAGTCAGAAATAGAGACAACATCTTCAAGAAAATTGTTTTTAGATTCTTTAGTTTTCAAATAACCCTTCAAATTATAGTTATTGAATTATTAAAAACCTTACTGTGTTGTCGTGTCATTTGCGTTATTTTTGAAATTTTCTTTAATCTACTCCTATTTTTAATTTTGTGCTAAAAAATTTACTTATGACTACAAAAAGCGCCATATTGCTTATAGTAAAACAAAACCCAGGCATAGACTATAATTCTATGTTAGGCAAATTCGCTTCTTCCTATTCAAATCTTAACTCAGCAAGAGCTGCTTTGTCAAGATCTCTTAAAGACCTTTCAGCTTTAGGCATGATTGAAAAAAAAGAAAACAAGTTTTATTTGCTTGAAAAAGGCCAAGCAGAAATCTATTCAGCAATGAAAAACAAGTTAGTTTTGAATATTAACGCCTTGCTAAAAGAAAAAAAACCAGAAAACCAAATAGACTTTATAGTTGAAAAACTCCAAATCATGATTGAAAGAGGAAGACAAGACAAAGACTTGCTTAAGACCTCAAAAAGCTCATTAGACTTTAGTATATCAGACTTAGAAAGAATTCTTTCACAAGTAGAGAGCAAAGCAAAGCATTTAGAATACATTTCAAAAGTTTTCAGAGACCAAATATCAGTATTAAAAGAACTTGGATTTTACGACTCCGTAAAAAAACCATTAACAGAAAAGACTTTAGATTTACTATCCAACAATTTTTCCGCAATACAAGAAAACGAATTCACTTTAGAGTGCTTAGACCAAGACTTCATAACTTCTTTAGGAGAAAAATTAGGCTTAAAACCCAGAGGTCAACAAATGACGATAACAAAAACTTCATTGCCAAATGTAATAGAGTTTATTTTGAACAAAAAAAATGTTTTAGAAAAAAACTCAATAAAAATATTTTCTTCAACCATGAAAGCCGAAATTACGAAAGACGCAATAACAATCACAGGATCTTTCAACGACTTAAATTCATGGAGAACCTCTGAATGATAAAAACAATAATATTTGATTTTAACGGTGTTTTCGTTGAAGAACCGCCTGAAAACGCTATTCATGAAAAATTAGGTTCAAGTAAGAAAAATTTTAAGTTGTTGCAATTGTTTTTTCCATTAGAATTAACTTTGGTCCAAGAAGGAAAAAAACCAGCAATTTGGTTATGGCAAAAATTATATCCAGGCATAGAAAAAAAAGTTTTGTTAGATATAATAATTAGAGAATATTCCAAAGCTAAAAAAGTAAAAAAAATGTTTGAGTTATGCAAAAAGCTAAAGAAAAACTATGATATTTACTGCCTATCAAACTCAAATGACCTGCAAGCAAAAGCTTACAAAAAAATAGGTTTTTACAAAATTTTCAAGAAAACTTTCCTTTCAAATGAAATAGGAAAAGTAAAACCTAAACCAACGGCTTTCAAAATAGTTTTAGAAAAAACAAACAACAAAGCCAAAGACTGCTTGTTTGTTGATGATTCTTTAAAGAATATTTTAACTGCAAAGCTCTTGGGTTTTAAAACAATAAAATTCAAGAATTTTGAAACCTTTGTAGCGGAATTATCTAAAGAAGGAATAAAAGTCTAAAGCGGAGGTGGCAGAGCGGTCTAATGCGCCAGCCTCGAGAGCTGGTACCCGAAAGGGTGCGCGAGTTCGAATCTCGCCCTCCGCGTATTAATTTATATTTTGAGTGCTTTACTTTTGTCTTATGAGAAGAGAAATAGTGAGAAAATACTTGCAAAAATATTCTTTAGGCATAGTTGAATCAGAAAACTCATTACAATTATATGACTTTTTTTTCAAAAATATGGGCTTCAAAGAAAGCATTGCAAACATTATAGAGAAAAAAACCAAAGAAAAAGAAAAAGTTTTAGTGCTTGACATAGGTTGTGGAAACGCAGGTTTTTTATTGGACTTAAAAAAGATTTTCAAAGAAAAAATTGAAACTATTGGTATTGACCTACTAGTTCCTCAAAACAAACCAGACAAAATCATAGCAGGAGATGCTTTAGATGTAGATTTCCCAAAAAATGTTGACTTTGTTTTTTCTTTTAGAGCTTTACACGAAATAGGAGAACCAGAAAAAATAGTAAAAAAAACTTACGAAAGCTTAGCTGAGCAAGGAAAAGCCTTTTTGTCTTTTAGAACCTCAGACCTTTACTCTGACAAACAAGGAATTGCAGAAATACAAGAAAAAGAAATAAAAGAACTGCAAGAAATGGTCAGCAAAGGTTTTTTGGAAAACTTTAAGGTCAGCGGTTTTGAAGTAGTTTTAGGCAAAGGTAAAGAAGAAATCCTTGCAGGAGTAAACATTTTCTTAGAAAAATAATTCAATTTTATTCTTTTAGTGCTTTCGCAATTTCTTCACTAACATCAATTTTGTTTGATTTGTGAATTATGGTGTTACAACTAAACACCTTTGCTTTTACTTTAACTATTTTCTCGTAAGAATTTTCAGCAAAAATTCCATGAATACAAACACAATCCACTTCTTTAGCCCCTCTCTTTTTAACTTCTTTTATTGCTTCAAGCATGGTATGTCCTGAGCTAACTATATCATCAACGATAATTACTTTTTTTCCTTTGACTTTTATTTTTTGTTCTTCTTTCAAAGAAACTTTTCTAGAACTATACCTTGTTTTCAAAAATATTCCTGACTCAAAACCTATTTTTTCAGCTATTCTTTTTGCCCATTGACTACTTTCAATGTCAGGGCCTATTATGATGCATTGTTTTTTATTGAAATTTTTAGTTATGAATTCTGCAATTTTATTGTTTGCACTTACTTTTTTCCACTCTATATGAAAAAGTTCTGCAAGGCTTTTTACTCTGTGCAAGTGAGGATCAACGGTAATTATTTTGTCAAGACAATGATTTAACATAAAAGCCATCATTTTGTTTGAAACGCATTCGCCTTCCTTAAACCTTTTATCTTGCCTCATATAACACAAGTAAGGCAGAACACCAATCACTTTTTTAGCTCCCAATTCTTTTGCCGTTCTTCCAGCAAAAAAAAGTTCAACTAATTTTTTGTCTGGCTCAGGATGAGTACTTTGAACTAACACCACTTCTTGGTTTTCAAGGTTGTTAAGAAATCTTATGTAAAGTTCCCCATCAGGAAAATGCTTTGTTTCTATTTTTCCAAGAGAAACACCTAAATGCAAAGCTATGTTTTTTGCTATTTGTCCTTGAGAAAGTCCAAAAACGAGCATTTTAATAAATTACTTTTCTTTGCCTTTAAACTTTTGCTTTTGTTAGCTTTGTAGAAATAGTGCTCGCTTTTTCAAGTCGTTTTTTGTTTTTGGTTTTAAAAGTCTTTTTCAGGACTTTGTGCTTGTTAGTCGTTTTTTAGTCGTTGTTTTTGTTTGTTTTTAAATCATTTCTACAGAGACACTTTTGTTAGCTTGCTCATAATTTTAGTCGTATTTTTTTATTTTTAGTCTTTTTTTGTCGTTAGTCTTTTGTTTGTTTTTTTGATGAGTTTTTCTTCAACTATTTATTTCGTTTTTTTTATTATTTCCTTGTTTTTTTTCACGAATTTATTCTTTCAATTAGAAGTTGTGCTATTTTCGTTGCTTCTTTTTTTTCTTTTGTTCCTTTTACAACTATTTTCCCGCTCTTAAAAAAAGTCAAGTCGTGGTTTTCAAGTTTGAGCATTAGCAAGTAAGGAGTTTCTATTTCTACAAAAACGTTTTTTTCTCTCAATTTTTTTGCTGTTTTTTCAAGTTCAATATTGTATTCTTTTGCAGGAATAAATTCAAAAGCAGTTCTTGAATTGCAAGGCTTGGCTACAAACTCTTTCAATTCAATCATTTTTTTATTCCTTTATTGCTAAGTAAAATCTCGCCATGGCGTTTAAGTTAAACACAGTCAAGTAGCTTTCGATTAGAATACTTATCAAATTAAATATTATTTGTAAAATCAATTTTGCTTCCGAATTAAAAACTAATAATTCTATAATTCCATTAATAAATGATAGTGGGAGATTAATAAGGAAAGAAATAATAATTATAATAACAATCAAAACAAGCATGCTAATTACTTTTCCTTTCGTAATTTCCCAAGTTTTTTTTGTTGATTCTATAACCCCTTTTTCATTGTTGTCTATAAGATAAAATTGGGCTAAATGTAATCTTAACAAGTTGTAAATGATTATAAAAAAATAAATTATTCCTAAAACAAGAACCAAAATAAAAAGTAGTGATGCTATTAAAGCAAACATTGGATTGACTGTAGTCATAATCATTAAAACTACTGAACCAATACTTAAGAATATTATTCCAATAAAAAACATAAGAAATTTTTTATCAAGAAGTGAAGTGAAAGCCACTATTACGTTCCAAATATTTAGTACGAGTAGTTTTGCCCAAGTTAATAATCCAAAGTTTTTTTGAGTTCCTTCCAATTCTTCAAGTATTTTTGAAATACCCCAACCAATGATATAATAATTTATCCCTGAAACTACAATAATGATAGCTAAAAATAATAAAAAAATGCCAAACAATGTTTGAGTAAGATTCATAGGGTTTGTTATGTTAGTAATAATAATTTCTATTATTTTTTGTGTCATTTGTTCTTGTTGGTTATTATAACCTAATCCGCTAAAAAAACTCAATACACCTAAAAAAGTTATGCTATATAATAATAAGTTAAACAGAACGTTTACCATATAAAATTTTCGCGAGGCACTACTCGTGATAATACTTTTTAAAGAGTCAACTATTATTTTTCCATAATCTATGGTATTAGGGTTAAAATTTGTTGTTTGCTCTTCTTGACTAATTATTGGCATCTTTTAGATCAGAACTAAACCCCTTTATAATCTTTTCTTTAGTCTCGTTCTGTAGAATAAGTTTTTTGGGTATTTTTCTTAGTCTTTTATGGCTTTTTTTTGAATTGTTTTTGAGTCGATTTTTTTTTGTCCTTTTTTTTGTTGTTAGTTTTTTGCTTGAGGCTTTTGATTGCTTTATTTGGCCTTATTTCAATTTTTTTACTTATCCGTGAGGTTTAAATTTCTTTTTTGGGGCGTGTATTTAAGTAAAACTTTTTTTGGGAAGGTGTGTTTTAATGAAGAATGTTATTCAAAAGGCTATAAAGCTTGCAAAAGAGGACTCTTTGAAGGCAAAGCCAAAGAAGATTGTTGAAGATGACGAGGCTTTAGTAAAGACTTTGGAAGAAAGCAAGGCTAAAATTGCTGTTGTTGGTGTTGGTGGTAGCGGTTGTAATACTATGCAAAGAATGTCTGAAGTTGGAATAGTTGGTGCTACTTCTTTTGCTATAAACACTGATGCTCAAGACCTTTTGAAAGTAAAGGCTGATAGGAAAATACTTATTGGTAAAAAATTGACTAGGGGATTAGGTGCTGGCTCTAATCCTTCTGTTGGCGAAGCTTCAGCTCAAGAGTCTATTGAAGAGATTTCTGAGAACCTTTGTGATTTTGACTTGGTTTTCATAACTTGTGGTATGGGTGGTGGCACGGGCACTGGTGCAGCACCAATAGTTGCAGAGGTAGCAAAAAAGTGCAAAGCTTTGACTGTTGCTGTCGTGACTTTGCCTTTTACTGTTGAAGGCAAGAAAAGAGCAGAAAATGCCATGTATGGTTTGTCAAACTTGAGAAAACATGCTGATACTATAATAGTTATCCCTAATGATAAGATTCTTGAGATAGCTCCTGACTTGCCTTTGAACGCGGCTTTTAAGGTTGCTGACGAGGTTTTGACTAATGCTGTTAAAGGAATAACCGAGTTAATAACAAAGCCAGGTCTAATAAACCTTGACTTTGCTGACCTTAAAACTATTCTTGAAAAAGGCGGCGCTGCCATGATTGGGTTAGGCGAGAGCGGAACTCAAAACGGGCCTTCTGAAGCAAGGGCTCTCGAGGCAGTTGAAAATGCTTTGACTTCGCCTTTGCTTGACGTTGACATTTCTGGCGCAAACAGGGCTTTGATTAATGTTGTTGGCGGTTCTGACATGACTTTGAGAGAAGCAGAGTTAATAGTTGAGGCAGTTGCCGCAAAAATTCATTCTCATGCTCACATTATTTGGGGAGCAATGATTGACGATACTTTGCCAAAAAATCAAATACAGGCAATGGTAGTAATAGCAGGCGGCAGGCTTGGTTTCTTAGATGAGAAAGGCGAAGTTCCAAAAGACGGCACGGTTGACTTAGGAATTTCGTTTACTGATTAAAATTTTTTTTTAGTTTTTTATGAATAGTAAGAATTAATTTTTGCCGTGCTTGGGTCATAGGCAATTATTCTAAAATTTTTGTTAAGGTCATTTCTTTCGTCTTTTTTTCATTCATATTCTAAAGTATAAATTTCTTTAAGTATCCCGGCTTTTTCATAATTTCCGTTTGCTTGCCTGATTTTTTGAGCCTTTCGAACAATATTGCGAAAAGTAACTTGGTTCATTTTTTCTTTTTACTTTTTTCTTAATCTAAAATTTCTTAAAGTACGCTGTCTTTCATCATTATTCGACTCAAAAACTCTTTCGACTTGTCTTTTTGTTAATAATCTATTCTTCATTTTGACTATTATCTTCTTCTGCAAACTTCTTTATTTCTTCTATGTGCTGTATTATGAGTTTTGCTTTTGCTTTTCCGAAACTAAAAGGAAACCTGTCGTTTTCGTCTCTTTTTAGAGTTATTACTTTATTTCCTTTAAATTCCGTGAATTCAACAACCATTTTTTTCACCTCTTTTTTCAGCTTTCCAAAACTTTGTCCCATTTGCCTTCTTTTATTTCTTTTTGGATTTCTTTAGCCTTTTTACCTTCTATAGTAATGCTCATAGAGTTGCAAGTCCCAATAATCTCTCTAACCATTGACTTTAAACTTGTTGAGCCTATTGACTCTGCTTTCATTTGAGCAATTTTTTTTACTTGTTCCATTGTTAAATTACCAACATTGTCTGTTTTTTGGTTAGCACCACCTTTTTGGGCTTTGGCTTCTTTTAATATTAGGGCGCTTGTAGGCGGAGACCCAATAGTTATGTTGACATTTTTTTGTTTGTCTACTTCAACTATCACAGGTACTTTCATTCCTGCATAACTTTTCGTTTTTTCGTTGATTTGTGCTACTATTTGGCCTATGTTGACTCCTAAAGGAGCTAAAGAAGGGCCTAATGGTGGTCCTGCAGTTGCTTTTCCCCCTTCAACCATTAGCTTTACTTCTGTCATTTTTTATCACTCTTTTATTATCCTTATGTGTTCTGCATGCAAAGTAACTGGTATCTTGACTGCTTCTTCAAGCAGCTCAACCGTAACCTCTTCTTTTGCATCATTAACTCTAATAACTTTTGCTTTAGAGCCTTTGAATGCACCTGCTATTATTTCAACTTTCATGCCTTCTTTTATGCTCTTCATTAATGGTTTTGCTTCAAGCAAGCCTGCAAGTTCTTCTATTTTGACTTGGCCACCTACGATTCCTCTTCCTTTAATGTGTGAAATGTTAAAAATTGCTCTTTTTAAGGTCACATCATCTTCTGCCTCTACTAGAATATAACCTTTAAGATTAGGTATGACTGAGATAGAGTAGACGTTTAATTCTTCCTTTTTTATCTTGTTAGCTAGTATGTCCACTACCAGACTTTCTTGTCCAACCGTTGTTCTTATAGTGAAAATCATTTTATCCCCAATTAAAATACTTATAAAAACGATTATAAATAAATAAAAAGCCTTTGAAATGCCTTATAAATAACATTTCAAGGCTTTATTGTTATTGCTTAAATTTATGAAAAAGGCAATTGCCTTTTTTTTCGTTTATCCAAAGAGACTGCCTAGTCCTTCTGCTGCCTCTTCTTCTGTCTTCTTTGCTTCTTCCTGTTTTTGCTCTTTCTTTTGTTCTACTTGAGTAGTAGAACTAGCTGTGGCTTGTGCAGGAGCCGCAAAGGTGGCTTTGCTTATTGCTTCTTCTATATTCACGTCTTTTAGAGAGGCAACAAGAGCCTTTACTCTTGATTCATCTACGCTAATGCCTGCAGCTTCCAAAACTTTTTTGACATTATTTTCGTTTATTTCTTGTTTAGCCGAATGCAATAGCATAGCAGCATACACATATTCCATTTTTTCACCTCTTTATATTAAAAACTCAAATTTATTAACTTCACTCCTTGATAAGTCCTTTAATAGCATCTGCCTGTGCTTTTGCTTTAGCTATTATTGCTTCTGTTGTTTCTTTAGTTAGAATGTTCGCCTCTATTGCTACATTCTTTGCTTCAAGGTATGCTTTTTGTATTAACAACTTTGAAGTTTGGTTATTTATAATTGTAGCATTGATTGCTAAATTCAAAGCTTTTCTTTGAGCTTCTACAAATTCATTAAATACTTTTTCACTATCAATGTCAAGAACGTTTGCTAATAAAACTTTACCTTGTTCAATTACTGCCAATATTTTCATGCCTATTTTGAATGGTTTCATTCCAAGTTTTGAAAGAGTGCCAGCAACTGCTGCTGAAACTTTTTCTCCTGCTTTAGTAACTACCTTGTCTTCAAGCACTGATATCGTAGAACCTTTGACCGCTACTTTTAAGCCTGCGCCCTTTAAATCAGACAATGCAGGTCCAGGAGGCAAGCCTGTGTCTCCAGCAGGAATAACTATGTCTTCTTCAGCTATTGCTCCTTCTTTTGCAGCTACTTTTCCTTTATTCTTTTTCAAAAAATTGTACAATTCAAAAGGATTGTTTTTAGTAAATATTAAAGCACAATTCCCAGTAGCATACTGTGCTAAAGTTTTCGTGTGTTCATATTCTTCTAATGCCTTCTTTATTAGTATTGTTTTTGAAACTTTTACTAATGCACCAGTTTGTCTTAGTTTTTTTCTTATTTGAATGAAAAGTGAAGAAGGAAACTTTGTTATGTCAGCAATAGCTATTATAGGGTAAGATTCTATTAGTTTTTTGAGTTTTGTTAGTTCTTGCTCTTTCCATTTTCTTGTGTGCCTAGTCATTTTGTTCACCTTTTACAGCACCTATTTTTACAGGCACGCCCATAGTAAGTTTAACGAAACATGATTTCACATTACTTTCTTTTGTAGGCAGCACATTTACGACAGAATTGTAAATTTCAAGTATGTTATCAGCAATGTCAGAGTCATTAAAAGATTCTTTTCCAACGACACAATGTATTACAGGCATGAATTTGCCTTTTTTGTTAGTGACCCTAATATTATTTCCAGTTCCCTTAACTGCACTTTCAAAAGACTCAATGCTGGTTTGAATAGGTTTTGGCATTCTACCTTTAGGCGCAAGAATTTGACCAAGGTACTTTCCAACAGTTAACATTGAAGGCCCTTCAGCCACAAATATGTTATAATCAATCATTAATTGGTCAACGTCTTTTTTCTTGAGGTTTGGTATTTCATAATCCATTATTATTTTATCAGCTTTACCCTTAAGTTCTTCTGCAAAGTTAGCGTCTTTTATGAATGCAAGCACTTTACCTTGTGAGGACTTGCCGTTAGAGTGTGGTAATCTTACCTCTAAATCTATTCTATTTTCAGCCTTTTTAAAGTCAATACCTTTAAAGTTTATAATGAACTCAAAAGTCTGTTCAAACTTCCTTTTCTTAGACTTAGCTCTAGCAAACGCCAAGGCTTCCAAAACTTGTTTTTTATCCATGCAAACAACCTACCAACGAATTGGTAATCGGCCCTAAAATTAGAGCTTCTAATCATTCTACCAAAGCAAAGTTTAAAAACTCAACTTTTTGAGTTATTGGTATTGTTTTTAAGTTCAGACACTTTCTTTTTTATTACTTTACTTTTAACAAATAACATATGATAAATAAAGAAAGCTTAGAGAATTTTTATAATTCAAGCTTAAGAATATTTAACGTGTCAAGAAAGCCTACTATGCAAGAATACAAACTAATGGCAAAAGTCGTTGGGGTTGGAATAATAATAATAGGGTTTATTGGGTTTTTTCTTAAATTGATTTTCGAGATTTTGTTCTAACCAAAATGTCGCCTTAAATTATTCAAAAATAGAATTTTTTGTATTGGCTTATTTCAGTCTTTTTTGTCGTTTGTTCATGCTATTTTTTGTTTGTTTCTTCAATTTTTTTAATTAAGAAGTTGCTGTTTCCTGCTTATCCTGTGATTCGCTTTTCAACTTTAAACCTATCACAGAACTGTTTTTCTTGTTTAATGCTACCCCTATTATTTGGTCTGCCTTGTTTATTACAGAATCATTATGGCTTATTACAATAAATTGGCTTTGTCTACTTTGTTCTTTGATCATTGAACCTACTTTTAAAGAATTGGCTTTGTCTAAAGCAGCATCAACTTCATCTAAAATATAGAAAGGCGCAGGCATGAAAGATTGAATTGAAAAAATGAAAGCCAAAGCAGTCAAACTTTTTTCTCCACCACTCATCGCATCTATGCTTTTCATAGTGTCTTCTTTGTACTTTGCTTGAATAAGTAATCCTCCTTCTAATGGATTTTCTGGGTTTGTCAACTCTAAAAGTCCTTCTCCATTGAAGAAGTTATAATAAAGTTCTGAAAATTTTTTACTAACTTTTGAAAAACAATCATTGAATACGTTCAATTTCCTTTCTTCTATTTGAGATATCATTTCTAAGACTGATTTTCTTTCTTGTTCAAGCGTTGTTGCTCTCTGTCTTATTTCATCTACCTCTTTTTTTAAAGCTTCGAAGTTTTCTACGGAACGCAAGTTTACAGGGCCTATTTTACTTATTTCTTCTTCTATTTCCACTATCCTTTTTCTGAGAGAATTAAGGTTGGTCACCATCAAAATTTGAGTTCCTTTAAAGGGTTGAAACTCTTCTTCTAAATCATTTAACCTTACTTCATTCTTTGATATTTCTATCATTATCTCGTTAACTTCTTTTTCTTTATGCTCTATTTTTGATGAGAAATTATCAATTTTTTCTGATATTTTTGAACTTTTTTTGGAAAGCCTTTCTTTTTCTTCTTCCAAAAGTTTGTTGCTTTTTTTTGACTTCTCTATCTCGTTTTCAATTTTTTTTAGTTCTCTAATGTTTTTTTCTTTTTCAGAAAAAAGTTCGTTCAAGGAATCTTGGTTAGACTCTATTTCACTTGAAATTATTTTGGATTCTTCTTGCAATTCTTTTATTTTCTTGTTTATTGCCTGCATTTCAATACTAATCTTTGCAAGAGAATTTTCTTTTTGAGATTTTTCTTTTCCTAAAGTATTTAGTGATGAAACTAATTCATTTATTTTAACTAAAAACTCAGAGTGTTCAGTATAAATTAACTCTTGAAGTAATTGTTCTTTTTGTTCTTCAAGGTAAAGAATTTTAGTGTATAATTCATTTTCTTTTGCTGAAATATCTTTTATTTTTCTTTCATCTAAAGATTTCTCAGCTTCCTTTCTCTTTACTTCTAAGTTTTTGAATTCTTCTTCAACTGAATTTAGTTTTGCTGCTTCTATGCTTAATTCATTAATAGTTTTTTCTATTTCTAAAATTTTTTGTTTTTCCTCTTTAAGTTTTGCTAATTCTCCTTCTATTTTTTGTATTTCTTCAAACATTTTTTTTTCTTCTTGCTTTCTCATAGAAATAGCCTTTTCTTTAGAGTCTTTATCTATGGCTCTTTCACAAGTTGGGCAATAAGAACCTGCTTTTGATATTTTCTCTATAGCACCTATAACGGCTTCTCTTTTTCCTTTTAATGAGTTTAGTAGAGAAGTTTTTTCATTGATAATTGTATCAATTTTGTGAATTGTTTTTGCGGTTTCTATTTTATTCAGTTCTTTTAGTTTATTTTCTATCTGAATTTTTGTTTCTATTTTTGGCTTTAATTTTTCAAGTCTTTCAGTAATTTCAACTAAAAAATTTTTTTTTGCATTAAAGTCTATTTCTAAATTTGATTTAGTAATTCTAATGTCTTCTATTTGGTTTCGTAAGCTTTCTAACTCTGATTCTATCAACGAAAGTTCTTTTTCTAATTGTTGTTTTCTATCTTTTGAATCTTTGGTTTTTGGGGAAATTTCGTCTATTTTACTTTCTATTTCTTTATATTTCAAGTTCATAGATTCTATTTCATTTTTTAGAATTTCTATTTCTTTTGATTTATTTTCTTTTTCTGTTTTTAATAACTCTATTTCAGAAAATATTTGTTTTTTTCTATTTTCTTTTGTTTCAATGAAAAGATTAGTATTTGAGATTCTTTCTTCTAATATTGCTATTTTAGACCTTTTTTGTTCTGCTTCTTTCCCAAAAGTTGAATAAACAAGTTCTCCTGACTCTATAAGCTTGTCTGTTATTTCTTCAATTCTTTGTTCAATTTTTTGTTCTTCTTCAAGGAGTTTATTCAAAAATTCTTTTTTTTCTTTTATGTCCATTTCTATTTTTTGTATTTCTTGCTTTTTTGTTTCAACATAGCTTGTGACTGATTTTATTTCTTCGTAAAGTATTGTTGCTTTAGAGGCTCTAAGTTCTTCTTGCAATGCATTATACTTTAATGCGTTTGTTTTCTCTTCTTCTATTTTTTTCAAATAGTTTTCTCTTTCGTTAAGAATAAGCATTACATCTTTTATTCTCCCATCAACTTGGGCTAATTTTTTTAGTGCTTCTTCTTTTTTTTCCTCAAATTCTTGTAGTCCAGCAGCTTCTTTTATTATTCCTAATCTCTCTTTTGAGTTCATTTCAATTATGCTTGTTATATCTCCTTGTACAACAATGTTATGGCCTTCAGCACTTATTCCAATAGATAAAAGTAACGATTCTATTTCGTTTAATGTTTTTTTCTTATCATCAATCTTGTAAATAGATTTGCCATTTTTGTCTATCAACCTTGTTATTTTTATTATTTTATCTTCCTTTGTTTTGATCCATAACTCTACTTTTGCGTACCCTTCTGTTGCGTCATGATTGACGAGTTCAGTGAGTTTTGATGCTCTCAAAGATTTTAGACTTGTTGTTCCCAAAGCAAACAATATTGCATCTAATATATTGCTTTTTCCAGACGCGTTAGCTCCAGCTATTGCTGTAAAGCCATCAGCAAAAGGTATTTCTGCTCTTTTAAAAGACTTGAAGTTTTTTAGAAATATTTTTAGAAGTTTTGTCAAAGTAATCACGCACTCATATATACTTTATTTTCTTTATAATAATTAAGAGCCAGAATGAAAAAACTTAGTGAAACTCAAGAGTAAAAATGAAAATGTAAAAGAATTTAGAATTAAACCAATAAATTCTGCTAATTCTTCAGTTTCAATTAAGGCAGTGAGTGAGTCAAACAAGTAATTTAGCGTGTAACTCGTGAAAAGCAAAACGAAAACAAAAAATATTGTTTGTAAGAAATTTTTAGAACACCAAGCCCAGGAAGTTGAAAGAGCAAGCCTTAGTTTTTCCCCTGTGGTCGCCATTATTATTGGAGTTTTTAAGAAGACTATTGAAAAGTATGCAAAACCTATTATTCCTAAAGAGGTCATAATCAAAAAAACAATAGTCAAGGAAGGTAAAAGCAAGCTGAGGAATAGTACGACCCCTAAAAAAACTATGAAAAGCAAGTATAAGACAAAATAAAAAAATGTCAGATTAAGAATTTGCGGGAAAGCCCTTAACGCAAATATCATGTCATTAATAATAGTGTTTTTTTTGGATGCCAACAAAGGATTGTTCGCTATGCTTCCTACAAAGCCTTTTGACTTTTTTATTGCTTCTCTTTCTAAAAAAATAGCATAAACAAATAAGACATAAAGATATAATGCGAAAGTAATAACGAGTGTTAACATCAGAGCTGTCAATTCTAAAAAGTAGTTTGTCAGCAAATAAACCGGGAGTTCGCTTAATGAAACGTTTGCAAAATTATCAAACAAAACAAAGTCTTCTACAAGCCTTTCTATGTATTCACTGCTAAAAAGTATTACTAATAATTCAACGAAACTTGTCAGGAGCGTTGGCAACAATATTGTGGGTTTTAATACTATGCTTACTATGGAGTCAGCCATTATTGAAAAAACCCTCAAAAAGCCTTGGCCCATGCATAGGAAAAAGACACCACAATATTTAATAATTTCTAATAAACAAAAAATAAGTTGTTTTGGTTTTTTTCACACAATTTTTAAACTTTCCTTTAACTTGCTTTATGGAGTGGATGTTATGGAAATACCGAAAGAAGTTCAATCATACTGCATTAAATGCAATAAGCACACAGAGCATAAACTCAAAGCATTTAAGGCGGGTAAAACAAGGGCGCTTGCTATAGGTCAGAGAAGCAACGTTAGGAAGCATAAAAAAGGTCATGGTGGAAAAGCAAAGCATACTGCAATAGTAAAAAAGCAAAACAAAAAACCTACTTTCGTCAAAGAGTGTTTGGTTTGTGGTACTAAAGGCTATTTCATAATTCCAAAAAGAATGAAAAAAGCAGAGTTAGTATCAGCTAAGTGATTGTTTTTTTCAGCTTTCTTCTTATTTGTGAGTTTTTGTCTTTGTTTTCGCGCGAGTTATTTTCGTGTTTTTTTTGCGATTTTGCGTTTGAAGACTTTTTTGCTTTTTATTTTATGCTTTTGGAATTTTTTATGCATTATAATTTTTTTGATATGCTTTGTCATTGGTTTTTTTTATTTTAAGTGTTTTCTGTCTGGTTTTTTTGCTTATTTGTTTTTGTCATTTTTTAATTCTTCTTTGTTTTTTCTTTGAGTTTTTTTTGTTTTTTTTCTTTCGTTTGCTCTTTTTCTAATGTTTGTGTTTCTTCATAAAGCTTTTTTTCTAAAGAATTTATTTCTGCTATTATTTGCTTTGATTGGTTTTCAAATTCTTGTCTTGGTAACATTCCTTCTTTGAACAATCTTTTTAGATTTTTGAGTCTTTCGTTCAATATGCTCAGTGTCAAAGAGTAATTGTCATAGGCTATTAAGTGTTTTGTTTTTTCTGCTATTTCTTTTTCAAGTTTTTGTATTTTTTCTTGATATTCTCTTTTCAGTTTTTCATAGTTTTCATGACTCAATTTTCCTGAAATAAAGTTTGATTCTATTTCTGACAATTTTCTTTTTGCTGTAGCAAGTTCTGATGAAAGGTTTGTTCTATTTGGTGAAGATCTTGAGACTATGACTAATAAAGCTATAAATATTAAGATTGCAAAGCCAAAGCCTAAGGCTATTGGCATTATAGAAAAGCCTTTGTTTTCTACTTTTATTTCCATTTCAGTTTTTTCCTGTATCTTTTCAGCAGGTATTTTTTCATAAACTTTGTTTACTTCTAAAACGTTATCGTATATTTCTGAGGCTAAATAGGCTATGCTTATTCCTCTTTTGAGGTTTTCTATGGCTAAAGGTTCTGAACCAAGTTCCAAATAATAATTTGCTGAAGCCAAAAAATATTTTGCGTGCGCCAAGTAAAGTATTGCCCACACGCTTTTATTATTACTAACTTTTTTTTCTGTTTCTTCAATACTTTCAATTAAAGTTTTGTTTAGGTCTTCAATGTTTTTGTCAAAAGAGTCTTTTTCAGCATCAATAAAAGCTTTTGCTGTTGCGGCGTCAAGCAAGGCAGGTTCAAACCAATTCATTTCTACAGCCTTTAAAGCAGAGTCAATTCTTCTTTGAGCTTCTTCAATTACTCCTTCATCTTCAATGCTTTCCATTTCTTTTTTTGTATAGCCTATTTTTTCTTCAACTCTTTCTTTAAGTGTGCTTTGTCTTGTAAGTACTTCATCTTCTTGTACAATGCTCAAAAAGTCTTTTGAGACTTCCAACCAAGCTACAGCATTAGCGTATTTTCTAAGTTTTGCCAAGTTTGTTGAAAAATAGTCTTGGTTGTTGTTAGATATTACTATAGTTATTTTTTTTCCTTCCATTAGTTCTTCCAAAGAATTTTTTGCATATATGAATCTTTGTTGTGCTGATATGAACATTTCTAAATTCTTTTTAGGAACTTTTTCATTCAATTGTTTTTCATATTGTGTTATTTCTTTGTTTAGTTGTGCCAATTTCAAGTCAAAGTTTTTTGAGCTTTCTTCTAAAATCCCAGGGTTAATTGCTATTTCTTTTACCATTATTGCATTACTTTTGGCTAAAAAAGAAAAGTTTGCTGCAGAATACAAGTAATTTTGTTCATTCAATATTTCTGCTTTTTGAATCATTGATTCTGATTCATTTACTGTTTGTTGCAACGCAAAAACCAATTCTGGATCATCAATCAAAGAAGAAGAAATTGCCAACCTTGCTTCTTTGACTTGTTCTTTAGCTTTTTTTATGTAGTTAGTGACAAGCAGTTTAAAATCTGAAGTCTCTTTTTGCAATTGAATTTTTTGTGGTATGAACTCAGGAATTGCTTTGTCAACATTTGTGTTGACATCTATTTTTTCTATATCAGAATAAGCGAGCTTTAATGCTTCATCTATGTTTTTTACTTCAACTACTTTCATTCCCCATTCTTTAGGAGCGTATTCTATAAGGTTTACACTGCCTATTCCATTGTCTTTTCTTGTTTGGATTGCTTCGCCTTTTGGTATCATGAATAGCTTTATTCCTGTTTTGCTCGCTTCTTTTGCCTTTTCGTAGATTCCTCCTACTGGTCCTATTTGGCCATTTTGAGTTATTGTTCCACTTATGCTAACATTTTTTGGCAATTCTTTGTCAGTTAGCATTGAAATTACAAGCAATGCCATTGCAGCTCCTGCACTTGGGCCATCAACTACAGAAGCTGAAGACTTTATAGAAAACTTGTAATCATAGTTATCAACATCTTTGAAATATTTTTTTGCTACGTTTACAGCAGTTATTTCAGCGTTTTGCGTTGAAGTTCCAACTAAAGGGCTTACATTGGTCCAAATTTTTCCTTGTCCTTTTTCTATTTCAAGGTGTAATGTTGCTACTAAACCTTGTCCTTCTGTTGTTACTGCATATATTGGCGTTGAACCTGTCTTTAATACTGCAAAGGCATTAAAAGATATGAATAGTAAAATCGTGATTGTCAACAAACTTTTTGTCTGCATGTTATGAAATAAGCTTTTATTGTATTTAAATAGGTTTTGCGTTTTTATTCTTTTATTTCTATGTCGTCTATTATGCCATCGCCATTTAGGTCTAAGGCTTCTATTATTTTGGCTTGAACTTTCGTGTTTTCATTTTGCTTTGCTAATACTTTTTCTTTTTTTGTCAGAGCTATTATTGCAGCCATTGTTCCAGTATTTCTTTTTCCAGCTATCACTACTATTGTTTTATTCTTAAAGTATGGGTGATTTATTTTTTCTATTACTCCTATATTGTCATCGCCGTATGTTTTTCCTGTTATGTTTGATTTTAAAGCCCAATTGTTTTCTTTTTCAAATTTTATAGGTAAAAAACTATTTGCTTGATTGGTAAGTTTGTTTGTCAGTGGGCCACCTATAAGTATCAAATTTGAATTTTCTTCTTTAAGGTCTTTTGTCATAGTGTCAAGGTAGACCAGAGGCATTTCGTAAGATAAAAAGTTTGAGCCTATATAAGCAGCTATCTCACCGCAAAAATGCCCGTCTCTTGCCCTCGCTTTAAATTGTCCATGCAAGTCCGGCGAGCCAACAACTATTTTTCCTACAAAAGAACCATTTTTTGAAAATTCTTTGAGAAAGCCATCGTACTTTGCTTTTTTTGTTTTAGTTGATTTTTGCAAATAATTTTTGGTTTCCTTTGTTGTACAAATTAAAAACGCTTTTGAATTGACAGAATAATACTTTGCTACTCCTCCACTTATTTCCTCTGTTTTTTCAAGTTCTATGAGATTAGCATTTTTCATTTGTTTTATGTAATAATAAACTTTTTGTTCGTTCATTTTTAGCTCTTTTGCTATTTCAGCAGGAAAACTCGGCTTTTCAGCCAACTTTTCAAAAATCAACCATGCCTCTTTAGAAAGCAAAGGTCTAATGTTTTCTATGTTTTCTATGAGCAAAGCTTCGCCTTTTTCACCTTTATTGCTTTCAAAAGAGAAAAATCTTTTGTCCATAAAATTACCATAAAGTCATCTACTAAAAAATTTTTAATAGTAGTATTAAGAATTTTATAATACTACTAAATATAAATATTTATATTGGTTTCTTTCGTTGATTTTACTATTATGTGCGGTATTTCAGGTGTAGTAGGTAAAGACGCAGTAAAAAAAACTTTTGAAGGATTAAAATTTTTGGAATACAGAGGCTATGATTCTTGGGGTTTGGCTTTTGAATCAAATAACTCTTTGTTTGTTGAAAAACATGTTGGAAAAATAGGAGAAGCGAACATCACTGACTTTGAATCACAAAAAGTTGCTATTGGCCATACTCGTTGGGCAACTCACGGAAACGTGACAAAACAAAATGCGCATCCTCACATTTCTAATGATGGAAAAATAGCTATTGTGCATAATGGCATTGTGGAAAATTTTTCAGCCTTGAAAGAAAAACTTTCCAAAAATGGTTTTGTATTTTATTCTCAAACCGATTCAGAAATAATTGCTAACTTAATCCAATATAATGTTGCAAACAGCAAAGATTTTTTATTTGGCTTTGCAAAGTCAATGCGTGAAATTGAAGGTAATTATGCTGTAGTAGCAATGAAATTAGGCGAAAAAAAACTTTATTGTGCTCGTTTTGGTTCGCCTTTAGTTTTAGGTATTTCTGAAGATTCTTTTTTTGTAGGTTCTGATGCGACTTCTTTTATTTCTTATACTAAAAAAGCCGTTTTCCTTGAAGATAATCAAATAGCAGTTATTGGTGATGATATTAAAATTTTTGATACAAAGACTCTAAAAGAATTAAAGTATCATGTTAAAGTTCTTAATTGGAGTGTTGAACAAGCCAAAAAAGGAAACTTTGCTCACTTTATGTTAAAAGAAATTTTGGAGCAGCCTATTACAATAAAAAATTCTCTTGAACAACCGTCTGATTTAATTGAAAAAATTTCAAAAAGAATAAAAAGTGCAAAAAAAATTTTTTTGGTTGGTTGTGGTTCTTCCTATCATGCCTGTTTAGTAGGTTCTTATTTTTTTAGTTCTATTTCTTCTATTGAAACAAAACCTGTTTTAGCTTCAGAATTTTATGAACAACTAAACTTTTCTAATGCTGATTCTTTAGTTATAGCCATAAGTCAAAGTGGAGAAACTGCAGATCTTATTGAAGCTGTAAAGTTTGCTAAATCAAAGGGTTCTAAATTAGTGGCTATAGTTAATGTTATGGATTCCACCTTAATGCGCTTGGCAGATAATTCTATTCTAATGAATTGTGGTCCAGAAATTTGCGTTTTGTCAACAAAAAGCTATACTTCTCAATTAGCTATTTTGTTGTACTTATCTTATTTTTGTGCTGGCAAAAAAGATGAAGGAAAAAAAATAATTTTGGATTGTGCAAAAGAAATAGGCAATTTTCTTTCTGAGAAGAATATTTCTTCACTTAGAAAGCTTGTTGAAAAACCAGTTTTAAGTTCTACAAAAGATATTTTTGTTATAGGGCGCTCAATAGCTTATCCAACTGCTTTAGAAAGTGCACTAAAAATAAAAGAAGTAAGCTATGTTCATGCTGAAGGTTTTGCTGGTGGAGAACTAAAGCATGGCACTATTGCTTTAGTAAATCAAGGAACTCCTGTAATTTCTCTTTTTACTCCTGAAACAGATAAACTAATTTTAAGTAATACAATTGAAATGAAAAGTAGAGGAGCTTATGTTA
>JAWANB010000002.1:44531-65424 GCA_038895675.1 Candidatus Iainarchaeum sp. | reverse complement strand
TAAACTTCCAAAAGCTCAAAAGACCAAGAAAAAGGAGCAAAAATAACATAATAATAATTGCCCAAATAGTTAGAAGAAAACAACAAAAAAGAATCAACGCAAGAAAAAAACTTTACTTTCTCACTAATCAAATTATCAGAAAGAGAAGAATCAACAGCAGTAATAGACCAACGAGTAGGCACAAAAACTCGCTTCTTTCTCAAACCAAGCATACCAGCACTAAAAATTTTACTTAATTGACTAACACCAACACCTTTACTAAAAAGTTCACTTAAAGCAACATTAGCCTTCAAATCAAAATCGTAAAAAGCCCTCTCAATGAAACGATTAGCCTTG
Source organism: Candidatus Iainarchaeum sp. (assembly GCA_038895675.1). Classification (GTDB taxonomy): domain Archaea; phylum Iainarchaeota; class Iainarchaeia; order Iainarchaeales; family Iainarchaeaceae; genus CABMIU01. The sequence continues at coordinate 65,088 of JAWANB010000002.1, read as the reverse complement.
ACGTTTTCAACAATTTTAAAACTCTCAAGCCTTGATTCAGGACCAATAGGAGCATAGAACTCGGAAAAAGACAACTCTGGCTTAGGCAAAGAATCAAGTTTAGCCTCAACACCAACAGACTTGGAAGACAACAAAGATTCCTGAACAGACAAAACATCATAAGAAGGCTCAACAGCACTCTTAGCATCAACCACAAAAGAACCACGCAAAAGAGACTGCCTAAAAGAAAGAATATTTTCTAAAGGCAAACCAAACCAAAGCTCAGAATTATCACTAAGCCAAGGATCAAAGTCAGAAGAAACAGGCAACAAAGGAGAAAAACTAACCTTAGGGTAAGACTTAGAAGAAACAAAAACACCAGGCGGAGCTAAACCTTCAACAGCACCAGAAGAAAACCTCGTAAAAGCCATTAACCTAACATTAAATTTATCCAAAATAAAACACTTATCAGAACACCAAAAACGACCCTTACACTTGACACAAACCTCAGGAGAAGGAACAACCATAAGAAAAATATTTAGAATAACAAATTTTAAACAACAACCAAAATACGAAAAAACACAAGTAAAACAAGTTAACAAAAACAAAATATGAGGCCTAAAACTACAAAAAATAATTCTGAATAAAAAAATCAAAAAGAAAGCAAACAAACTCAAAAAAAATACAACAAAGATTTAAAAGCAAAAAAAAACAAACAAAAATTTTTATTGCTTCTCATGAGTAATAGCTATGCATGAAACAAATAACAATAGAATTCCCAGACGGAACAACAAAAAAATACGAAGAAGGAATAACACCAAAAAAAATAGCGGAAAGCATAAGCCAAAAACTAGCACAAGAAGCATTAGCAGCAAAACTAAACGAAACAATAATAGAATTAGAACAACCAATAAAAGAAAACGGAAAAATAAAAATACTAACATGGCAAGACCAAGAAGGAAAAAAAAGTTTATGGCACACAGCATCACACGTACTAGCAGAAGCAGTAACAACACTATACCCAGAAGCAAAACCAACCATAGGGCCACCAATAGAAGAAGGCTTCTACTACGACTTTTACATTGAAAAAAGTTTTACACCAAAAGACTTAGAAGAAATAGAAAAAAAAATGAAAGAAATAATAAAAGAAAAAAGACAAATAGAAAGACAAGAACTAACGATAGAAGAAGCACTAACAAAATTCTCAAACAACAAATTCAAACAAGAACTAATAAAAGAATTCTCAGAACAAGGAAAAAGAATAACAATATACAAACAAGGCAAATTCTACGATTTATGCAAAGGAGGCCACGTATCTAACACAGAAAAAATCAAAGCAATAAAACTACTAAAAGTCTCAAGCTCTTATTGGAGAGCAGACCAAACAAAAGAATCCTTACAAAGAATTTACGGCATAGCATTCCCAAAAGAAAGCATGCTACAAGAATACATTAAAAACAAAGAAGAAGCAGAAAAAAGAAGCCACACAAAATTAGGAAAAGAACTAAAAATATTTTCCATGCACGAACAAGCACCAGGAACAGCATTCTTTCACAACAATGGCACAATAATTTGGAACGAACTAATAAACTTTGCAAGACAAGAACAAACAAAAAGAAACTACATAGAAGTAATAACACCAATAATACTAAAAAAAGAACTATGGCTAAAAAGCGGACACTGGGAGCATTACAAACAAAACATGTACTTTACAAAAATAGACAACGAAGAATACGCAATAAAACCAATGAACTGCCCAGGACACACACTAATATACAGCACAGAAAGACACTCATACAAAGACCTGCCAATAAGAATATCTGAATTCGGAATGGTGCACAGACACGAACTAGCAGGAGTCCTCAATGGCCTACTTAGAGTAAGAAAATTCACACAAGACGATGCACACATATTCTGCACACAAGACCAAATAAAAGACGAAATAAAAAGCCTCATAGAAATGATAGACTATTATTACAAAACATTCAACTTTGAATACAGAATAGAATTATCAACAAAACCAGAAAAAGCGATGGGCACAAAAGAAATGTGGGAAAAAGCAGAAACCGCATTAAAAGAATCATTAAAAGAAGCAAACAAAGAATACAAAATAAACGAAGGAGACGGAGCATTTTACGGTCCAAAAATAGACTTCCACATCAAAGACGCGTTAGGCAGAAGCTGGCAATTAGGAACAATACAATTAGACTTCCAAATGCCAGAAAAATTTGAGTTATACTACATAAACAAAGAGGACAAAGAAGAAAGACCAGTAATGATACACAGAGCAATCTTTGGCTCAATAGAAAGATTCATAGGAATACTAATAGAACACTATGCAGGCCACTTTCCACTATGGTTAGCACCAACACAAACAAAAGTAATTTCAGTAAGCGAAAAATACGCTAATTACGCAAAAAAAGTCTACGAAGAACTAAAACAAAACAACATAAGAACAGAATTAGACATAAGACCAGAAACAGTAAACTACAAAGTAAGAGAAGCCCAAGCACAAAAAATACCATACATAATAAACGTAGGCGAAAAAGAAGAACAAAACAAAACAATAGCAATCCGAGACAAAACAGGCAAAGTAGAATACAACCAAAGCTTAGAAGAATTCATAAAAAAAATAAAAAAAGAAATAGAAGAAAAAAAGTAAAGAAAGAATTATTTTAGAAGATAATACGAAACAGGGTCGTTTCCTGAGACCGTTAGGCCATCTTGACAAGAACTGCCTGACTCACAACAAGTGCTTTGAACCTTATTGACTTTAGTAGCAGTACAGTTAGGGTAAGTTCCGCCACAAGTCCAACAAGAAGAAGTCTTAGCATTCCAAATATAATAATATTGGTCTGTACCAGCTTCAAGATCATCACACTTTGGCGTACCTGTTTTCGCAACACTTGCTGCAATTATGCTACAAGTTTTACCCATAGCAGCGCTTTCACTTTGTGTGTTACCACTACTCCCAGTCCCAAGCAACAGCACAATCACAACAGCTGCTACAACAACAGCACCACCAATAAGCAACAAGTACTCCAAAGCACCTTGACCTTTAAACCTATTCAACATTTTTTCTCCTCCCTAAATCTAAAAAACTAATTATAATATTTAAATTATATATCTCGAATTACCTGTACCTGCATTACAGTCAGTAGCGACCACTGCATTTGGAGAAATCCTTTGAGCGGAACAAGAAGGATAAGTTCCACTGCATGTCCAACAAGTAGACGTTTTAGAATTCCAAATCGCTGCTGTTTGATTCGATGTTGGATCAATTTCTATACATTTCGGATTAGATGGATTCGCTTGTATTGCCAATTGTGCACAAGTGGCACTCATTGCACCTGATTCAGTTTGCCCTCCGCTTGTACTCCCAGTCCCAAGCAACAGCACAATCACAACAGCTGCTACTACAACTGCGCCTCCAATAAGCAACAAGTACTCTAAAGCACCTTGACCTTTAAACCTATTCAACATTTTTTCTCCTCCCTAAAAGTTAAAACAAAATAATTTACAATAATAACAAAAAACTAATATATAAATGTGAGCTTTTAGCGTGTTTTGTAGAATTCAAATACTCAACAAAACCGAAATTAAAGTAATTGAGCGACCAAAAAAAACTTTATTGTTTACGCAAACAGGTAGAAAAAAGCACTATTTTCTTACCTAAAAAAGTAAAGTTTTTTAACGCTAATAAAATGAAAGAAAAGGCTTTTAGGGCTCTTGGCCTTTAGCTTAAATTTATTCCACGTTTTCTTCTATTTCTGCGGCAACTTGGTTAGCAATAAAGTTTTTTACAAAGTAACCTACGGTAACTGCTGCTACAACTGCCAAGCTTAATACTAATAGTGTTTCTGTTGAGCCTTGTGCTTTCTCGTTTTTTAGTAATTGCATTTTTATGCACCTTTTATGAACAAGCCTGAGACTATTGCAGAGGCCAAGTAAACAAAGTATGATATTAATAACAATATTGGGAAGTATATAATGGTTTTGGTCATTCTTCCATCGCGCATTATTGATATCATTAAGCCTGAAAAGAAAGACAGAATAATCAAATAACCTTCTATTGCAAGTTTTATTGAGCTTATTGCTTCAACAGAGGCTTGTTTTACACTTTCTGAAGTGGCTTGACTTGAAGATGCTATTAGCATGTTTGCTATTGTTGTTACAAAACCAAATATCATTGGTGCTATTACTCCGCCTGCTGCAAAAATGAATATTACTTGCATTGCTGTTGATGCTTTTCTTTCTCTACCTATCCTATGCAATTCTCTAACGTCTTCTGCTATTTGTTCAAGGACGTTTGAAAGACCTCCGCCTGCTTCTATGGCGTCAATTATTATTGTGACTGTTCTTTGAACTAACTTTGAGTCAATGTTTTTTTGCAAAACTCTGAAAGAAGATTGAAAATTTTCACCCTCTTCTAATTTTCGCAAAACTTCGTTGAACTCTACTTTTAAAGGCCCATAATCCGAGGTTGCTACTTCTTTCAAGGCTAATTCGTAAGTGCCGCCTGACTTTAAAACATCTGACATTTGTCTTAAGGCTTCTGGCAAAAGTTCTTCTATTTGGTTTATTCTTTCTTCAGCCTTGAGAAAAGGATAACCAAGCATCAAGTCTGCAACCAGAATTAAAGAAAGAAAGCCTAAAGCAATAGCTTGTTCTAAACCAAAGTAATCTGCTAAAAACCACACTAGCAAAGAAACTATTATTGCTACTAATAGGGAAAGCAGAATCCAAAGCAAAGGATCAATCCTGAAGTCAGCTGTCTTCAAATAACGAGCATACTTTATCATTATCTTTGAATTTTTTAACAAAGGAATGTTGTCAATCAATTGTAAAGCCATTATTACACCTCAGGCTGGGTCATTTTAAGGTAAAAAACCAAAATACCTAACAACCCAGGCATTATAACAAAAAACGCAATTAAAACTAAAGTAGATGGAATAACTAAGCCCCCTAAACTTACTGGCGAGTTAGTCACTGCTCCTAAAACAGCAATGAACACAGGAACAACTATTGCTGCAAAAATAAAAATAACGCCAAAAAAGTTTAGTTTCTCAGAAAACTCTTTTATTCTAACTCTAGTATCAAAACTCACATCCTCAGCAATAATATTCATTATCTCTGAAAGACTACCGCCGGTTTTCATAGCCCTAATAATGTGAAACAAAGAATTTTTCATAGGCTTAGAGTAAGTCCTCAAAGCAAAGTGCCTCAAAGCGTCTTTAGTATCAGTGCCTTCCTCTATCTCAGCAATTGTTCTACCAAACTCTTCACTCAAAACACCATAGTCTGAAGAAGCCACTGTTTGAAGACTCTTATAAAGACCTATGCCTGCCTTTATCTCAGTAGACATGTGCCTCAAAGCAAAAGGCAACTCTTTAGTAACTTCAAGACCACGCTTTTGAGCAGCACTCTTAGGAATCAAAAGCATTACAAGCATTACTAAAAGCGTGACAAAAAAAGTTATTATAACAGGAAAAAAAATAGGCAATTCAAATACAATAGTGAAAGCAGTAGCGTTCACAAAAACAAGAAAAGCAATTATGGTAGTAATTGAAGTTGAAATAGCTAACCACTGAACTAAAGAAAGCTTCATGTTAGCAGAATAAAGATTATACCTTATTTGGCTTGCTATAGGAATTCTTTGAATGCTTGTCACAATAGGCTCAAGAACCTTTCTAAAAGAAATATAGAATCTACCTAATTGAGCAATCAAAGGATTTCTAAATTCTTCAAGATCTTCAACTCTCTGCAAACTAATTTTTTCTTGCTCGTCAGTAGCAATTATTTCTCTCAATTCCTCAATATCACCCTCGGCCTTTTGGAAAACCACTCCTTGTTGCCTATACTTTTTTTTCATCCTTTCAACTATTTTCTCTACCTGAGCCATGTCAACGACTTCTTCATTTCTCTTAGGCTCTTTTTTCACTTCTTTTTTTTCTTCAATCGTCTTTCTTAAAGCCTCTAAATTATCCATGCTCAGACCTCATCAAAAATTCTTTCATTTGCCTACTAACTTCATCCATGTTAGATTCTTTTTTAGCAACTAACTCCCTAAGAAAAACTTCTCTCCTTTTCAACTCTTTTGCAATTTGGTCTTGAGAAAGCCCTGTTCTTTCCTCAAGAACCTTCAAGTATTGTATATGTGATTTTGTCCTTATAAGAGTGTCACTTGACGCATCACGCTTGTAAATAGTCTCTGTTGTTGGCTTACCCTCGAGAGCACCATAAACCTCTGCAATTTCAGTAATACGCCTAATAGCCCCAACTTTTTTATCATGAAGCCTATGCTCAATAACAACAAAATTCAAACCAGCAAGCATTACTTCAGGCACATTCATCGGAGGACTCATGACCCTAATCAAAGTCTCTTGAGGAGAATTAGCATGCACAGTACCCATACAACCTTCATGACCAGTATTCATGGCAGTGAAAAGAGCAAAAGCCTCAGCATGTCTAATCTCACCAACCAAAATACGATCAGGACGCATACGCAAAGAATTTTTCGTAAGAATATCCAAAGTAATCTCACCAGTTCCCTCTAAACCAGGAGGCCTAGCCTCGAGCCTCACCCAATGCTCAAGAGGCAACTTAAGCTCAGCAGTGTCCTCAATAGAAACAACTCTTTCAGTCTCAGGAATAAAAGAAGCAAGAACATTCAACAAAGTAGTTTTACCAGAACCAGTTCCGCCAGAAATAAGCAAATTAGCAGGCTTTGCCTTTAACCCCTCAACGCACAACCACAAAAAAGCAGCAACCTCAGTACTCAAAGTCCCAAAATTAATCAAATCAACAATACTATAAGGGTCCTTCCTAAACTTCCTAATAGTTAAAGTAGAACCATCAACAGAAGCAGGAGGAATAGTAGCATTAACCCTACTACCATCAGGAAGACGAGCGTCAAGCAAAGGCATTGCAAGATCTACGCGCCTACCAACAGTTCTAGCCATTCTATTAATCAAATCCTGAATCTCATTATCGCCATAAAACTCGATGTTGGTAATCATCATGCCATACTTTCTATGAAAAACATAAACAGGAACATGAGGACCAATAACCATTATTTCCTCTAACAACTCATCCTTAATCAAAGTATCAATCAAACCATAACCAACCATTTCACGAACAACAACCTCAGCATAAAACTCCTGCTTATTAGCAGGAATTCTAAGCTCAGGAGACTCTCTAATTATCTCCAAAATCTTCTGAAAATAAACATTACGTCTCTCCTCAGGATCACGAATCTTATAAGGAGAAATAGTAATAATTCTCGTAGCAGCCTCCTTAATAGTATTAATTATAGCCCTCTCAGCCCCAATAGGTCTAGAAACCGGAGCCCAATAGTAAAGCAAAGACTTGCCACTAACTCTATAAATTTTACCATGAGGAGTAACCTCAATCAACTCCTTTTCAGAATCAGCTAATTTCTTTAAGTACTCTGAATCTTGCTCATCAACCTCAACAGAAGAATCTGAAGACAACACAGAATCAACAACCGACTTTGGCTTAACAAAAGGAACGTCAAAAGACTCAGACTGCTTAGCACTCAAAGACTCCTTAACTTTCACATCTTCTTTCACTAAACTCTCTTCAACCTTCTTCTCATCCTTTTGCACAGGCTTACCTTTCACCTTCGCAAACAAATCAGACATATAGTTTTCCATAACACCCAAATACCTAACAAAATACACTAATATAAATTTTTTTAATAACCAAAAAAACACGAAAAAGACTAAAAAAAATGAGTACTAAAAAAATGGCTCTGTAGAAATGACTTTTAAATCAAAAAAAAGTTTACAAAACAAGCCAACGACCTTAAAAAAGCAAAAATGATTTCTACAAAACATACAAAAACCAAAAATAAAAATTTACAGAAAAAAATTAAATAAAAAGCAAAAAAATAGCCGAAAGACCTTACAAAACAAACAACATGGAAACTAATAACAACCTAAAAGAAAAACAAGCAATGTTTATAAAACACAAAAAGTAATTACTTACTAATGAAAATTAAAAATAAAAAATCGCAAGGAGCATTAGAATACTTACTCTTAATAGGAGGCGGAGTAGTGTTAGCTGCAACAGTAATAGCACTAATATTAGGAAACAGTTCAACACAAAGCGGAATGGCTGACAAAAGCCACGTATCACAACTATGCGCCTTGAAAGCAACACAAGCAAAAACACCACCAAGCTGTAGCATAGTAAAAGTCATACCAGGCGCAGCAGACATAAGCCACATTTATGTTAAAAACACAAAAACTTGCTGGCAATGCACAGGAAATTACCCAAAATGCATAGCAGAAAAAATAGGAGTAATGGACAATCCTGATAATTGTGGAGGAGGGAATAACATAGAGGTATAAGCATGAACAAAAACGAAAAAGCACAAGTCTCAGTAGAATACCTACTAACACTAATGTTTGCAGTACTCTTAATACTCGTAGTCACAATATTAGCTTTCAACCTGTCAAAAATAGCAGACCAAGCACAACTAGAAGTAATAGAAAACAGAGACAAAACAATAGCAAGTCTACTCGGCTGAAAATAAAATAAACAAAAAACAACATTGAAAAACAAACAAAGAGATCTATAAAAATAAAAAATAAAAAAAAGCCAAATAATTGAAAATCAATAAAATTATTTTAGTTTCCTAACACAACATAAAACATGTGCGGAATTTTCGGCATACTCTCAAAAACACAAAAACCAATAAACGAAGAAGCAGAAATTTTAGCACAAAGTCTAAAAAAAAGAGGACCAGACGGCTTTGGAATTTACACACACGAAAAAACAAACTATTACAAACACGAAACAAAAATAAAATTAGAAGAAACCACAATAGCTTTAGGTCATTGTTTATTATCAACAACAGGCTTTGGCAAACAACCAATGCAAGAAAAAGAAACAGCAATAGCACACAACGGAACAATATACAATTACCAAGAATTCTGCCAAGAAAAAAAAGCAAAATCAGACTCTTACGCTATACTCGAGTTCATCACAACACAAAAACAAGAAAAAAAAGAAACAAACTTGGATTTTTTGAAAAAAACTCTAAAAGAATTTTCAAAAAAAGCAATAGGAGAATACGCAATAGGAATAATGAAAGAAAAAGACCTATTTGCTTTCAGAGATTTTACTGGCCAAAAACCAGTTTGGTACGGAGAAACAAAAAACGCATATGCTTTTGCGTCAGAACCAAACGCACTAAAAAAAATAGGAGTAGACTACACACAACCACTAATACCAGGAAATTTACTACAAATAACAAAAAAAGGATTCAAAACGCACAAAGTTTACAACCTAAAAGACTTTATAAAAGAAGCAAAAACTAAAAAAACAAAAGAAACACTAAAACAAATCTTTGAAAAAACAATAGAAATGCAAACAAAAAACATAAACAAAGCGGCAATCCTATTCAGCGGAGGCATAGACTCAAGCCTAATAGCAAAAACAATTTCGGAAAAAGTACAAACAAAACTATTTGTTGCAGGAACAAAAGAAAGCCACGATTTGAAAGAAGCGAAACAAACAGCAAAAGAAATAGGATTAGAGTTGATAGAGACAGAAATAGAAGAAAACCAAGCAAAAGAAATAATGATAGAATGCACAACCGTTATTCCTTTTTGCGACAAAATGCAATTAGCACTAGCAATAACAGAAATGACTTGCGCAAAAGCAATAAAAAAAGAAAACATTCGAGTAGTTTTTACAGGACAAGGTAGCGACGAACTATTTTGTGGCTACAATTCATACTTGAACACACTAAAAAAAGAAGGGTATGAAGGAATAGAAAAAGAAATAGAATATTCAACAGCAAACATGTGGGCAAGAAACTTTGCAAGAGAAGATGCAATATTTGCCAACCAAAGCCTTGAAATAAGACTTCCTTTCTTTGCACAAAACATGATAAAAAAAGCACTTAGTATAAAAGCAAAAGAAAAAATAAAATCAGAAAAAGACATGCTAAGAAAACACCCAATACGAGAATTAGCAAAACAATTAGGCTTAAAAGAACAAATTTACACAAAACAAAAAAAATCAATGCAATATGGTTCAGGCACACAAAAAATAATAGAAAAACTACTGAATGAAAAAAAATGTAAACAACACGATAAAGACCAATAAATAAAAAGCCAGTCAAACAAAAAACTGCAAATGATGACCAAAAAATCAATATGACACCTACAAACTAAAAACAGCTAAAAAAGTACAAACAATAAAAGATATTCAAAATAAAAACAATAAAAAAAATCAAAAACCTAAATAAAAAACAAGAGTAGGAAACAACAAAAAACACATGCACAAACTTCTACTAACTTTTTTTTTCAAACAATAATTTCCAACCAAAGAAGCAATAAAACAAGCTACCAAACCAAAAAAACCAGAAAACAAAAAAACCAACAAAAAAACAAAAGCCAAAATAATCACACTTAAAAAACCATAATTAAGATCATGAATCTTCAAAAGAACAAACTTAGCAATAAACAAAGTTATCAAACAAGCAAAACCAGCAGCACAAAAAGCAACAGACAATAAGATTAGGAGATCTGAAAAACTCAAATCAACAATAGAACTTATTATAACAGTCATTCCAGAACGAGTTTTGTTTAAAGTATAGAGCACCAAAACACCAAACAAAAGATTTGAAACACCAATCCCACCAGAAAGCAATAAGTACTCAGTCTTGCTTAATTTCCTATAAAATACTCCTAATAAAGAAGAAGCATGCGCTGGCCCAAAAGCAGGAACAACAGAAAGAAAACAAGAAAGCAAAGAAGTCAAAGCACCAAAACGAAAATCAAACAAATCAGGATAACAAATCTTTTGACGAGGCAAATTAATAGTCTTAGAAGAATAGAACAAAGCAGGAACAGCAAAAAACCCAGTTACCAAAGAAAAAACAATTTCCTTTATGCCAGAATTAATTAAAGTCAAACCAATAAAACCGGAAGAAAAAGCAACAAGCAAAGCACCAAAAAAATTCTTTTCATGAAAAATTAATAAAAACAAAACAACAAAAATTATAGGCAACAAAAAAAAATCAATAATCCAACTAAAGTAAGTAGTGAAAGAAAAAAGCACAGGCAACAGAAAAACAGAAACGAAAAGAGTGCAAACAACCCCAACAATAGAAAAGTAAATAGCCTCAAAGCCTCTCCCAGACAAAAGTAATTCTTGACCAGGTAGCAAGTTTATAGTAGAATCTTCAGCAGCACCAGTAAGCATAGAAGGAATAATCTCTACAATGGAATGAGTAATACAAAGAGCCACAACAAAAATAGCAAAATTCAAAGAATCGCCAGAAAATAAGTAAACAAGCAAAAGAGAAACAGAATTAGAATGCAAACCAGGAACAAGGCCTGAAAAAACACCAACAATAATACCGAAAAAAAGCCAAAAAAATTCCTCAACCAACAATAGACACCCTTTCAACAACCAACTCAAAAGAATTGTTTCTTTTTGAAACAACACCAACAATTTCTAATAAAGCCCCGTTTCTTAAATGAGCCAACTGACTTTGACTTGGCCTATAAAAAAAAGCCTTGAGCTTGCCAGAATTTCTAACCTCAAAAAAAGCGTTTCCGTTTTTAACAAATAAATTCTCAACAATGCCAATAGTCTTTATTTTTTCCCCGACATTGTTATTGCCAATACTTGAAATAACCAAAACTTTTTCTTGAGGCAAAAACAACAAAAAAGACAACAAACCCAAAATAGCGAAAACCAAGCCAAAATCATGAACGTCCATTTAAACAAACAAAAAACAAAAAAAATAAAAATTCGTTGATTGACGAATAGACTTAATAAAATGTTGAATACAAATTTACAGAAAACATTTGGATTTACGCCAAGTTATTTTTCTTCATAACTTATCAATTACTTTAAAGCATAGGGAAAGACTTCCTAAGACAAATAAATCAACTACAACCCTCACTAAAAAAACCAGAAATGTCGTTTACGAAAACCACAACATTAATACTTTTCCCACTATGCTCAAAAATACCTTCTCTGACAGCATCTTTAATTTTGTCAACCATAGCAGAATCAGGAAAAGGGTCCACCTCAACATTAACCTTAGTCTTACTATCATTCCAACCAATAACAGGACACGAAAGTACTCTCAAATCAATTTTTTTCAAATAAAACTTGTTAGAATCAATACTATCAAGAGCCTTTACAACACTCTGCCTAACACCAATAACCTCATACAAATCATCATCATGACTAAACCAATTACCAATGATAATAGTCCCAATCATACCAATCAAAGCAAAAATAAAAACAAACTCAATAGCAGCCTGAGCTCTCATTGCACCAACTCGAACTTGACTTCAACATATTGCAAAGGCTGAGTCGCAGTATCAAACTTCTTACTGACAACCGCCTTGAATATTCCGCTTTGAGCACTCACAAACAAATTATTTGCATAAGGATAACCAACATCAGCAACACAAGTAAAAGGAACCCCGACTTTAATTATTTTAGAACAAGTGGAATCCCTAAGCTTTTTATTCAAACCAATGTCATCATCATCGTACTCACAAGGAGCCAAAGCTGAACTCTTTATAGGATAATTTATGTTAAGGTCAGTAGAACTTTGCCTAACCCCACCAACAATAGAAGAATCACGACAAAAAATACTAGAACCATTAGGAATTACTAATTCAATAGTTTCCTTAGTACCAACACTAGAAACTGAGACACGCCTAATAGCATCAGCAAGTTTATCAGCTGAAATACGCAACTTAGCGAAATCAGAAGAATCAACAACACTATTTTTTGCAAAAAGCAAGTTAGGCTGCAAAACTGTAACAATAAATAAGAAGACAATAGCCAAAATCATCAAAAACTCAACAGTCGCCTGACCTAAAACACTACGTTCCATAAAAAATCACCAGTGAAACTAAGAACAATAAAAGCAAAAGTTATTGCTGGTACAAAAGCCATTGTTTTCTTTACTTTTATTTTTTGATTTAAACCGCTTTTAAAAGCAAAATCTCTCAAAACTTTCGCCTCTTCTTCACTAAAACCGCAAGCATTGTCAGGGCTAGCGAAAAAACCCACAGGCTTTAACTTAGACATAGCATCGTTAAACTTATGATTAATCAAGTCATTAATAACACTTTTTATTGAAGGTTTTGGCACAAAAAATAAAGAATTTTTCTCAATTTTAATATAATCAACAGGAATCATTCCTTCTGAAACATTATCAAGACCAATTTCCTCAACAAAAGCAAAATCTTTGAAACTAAAATAAATTTTGAACAAAAAATAAACAAAAAACAAAACAAAAAAAGAAAAAAAAGCCCCTTCCAAAAAACCAAAACCAACAAAAAAAACAGCTAACAAAAAAGACACGACAAACAAAAAAAACCTAAAAAAAACAGGAACAAAAATAAAAACAAAAAAAGAAAACACGTAAAAAATCAACACGAAAAAATAATCAGAAAAAGAAAAAAGAAAAAAATATTCTAACAAAATCTTAGAACAAACAACAAAAAAAGAAAGTTGAAACAAGTAAAAAAATTTTTTAATCGACTCTAAAAAACAAGACTTTAAAAGAGACAACCTTTTGAAAGCCTCAAAAAAAATCATTAGCAAACCAAGAGGAAAAACAGATAAAGCAGAATAAACTATCAAAGTTATTCCAAAAACAGGCAAAGAAATAGAATCAAAATAAGGAAAAGATAAAAAATCAAAATAAGAAGAAAAAAAAGACCTCAAAAAACCATAATTAACAGGGTTAATAAAAGAAAGAACTGCAACAAGCTTAACATCCCCTGGAGCCCAAACACCAAACTTGTAAAGCAAAAAAGAAAAAGAAAAACCAACAAGACAACCAAGCAAAGCAAAAAATAAAGGATCTAAAGACGAAGCAAGAAAAGATTCGAAAGACTTCAAAACAAAACCAACACAAAAAAGAAAAAAAATTAGCTTATTGCTAACAATCCTTTCTTTCAAATCAGTATAAGTAGCAATAACTAATCCAACAAAAGAAAACAAAAAATACAAAGAAACGAAAGGAAGCATAAAACCTATACAAAGAGTGATAATTTAAAGATTGCCTAAAACAAAAAACAACAACTAATCAACATAATAATACTGGCCCTTCGCCTTTTGTTCTTGATCAAGCCTAGAACCAGGCTTATTAATCCTAGGCCTACCAGTTTCATGATCACGTCTAAAAGTTACCTGCATATTCTTCAAAAAATAATTCATGCCATCACGCATTTCCATAGGAGAATTAGCAACACCGAAAGAAGAAGGTTTTCCTTCAAAAACAATTAGCCTGTCAGAAACATAATCCAAAAAAAGCAAGTCATGATCAACAACAATAGTGACAAGCTTCAAAGAATCAGTAATAGAACGAATAGCATGAGCAATTTCAAGCCTATCCTCAAGATCAACAAAAGCAGTAGGCTCGTCAAGCAAAACAACATCACAATCAGACCTTGAAAGAGCAACACCAACAGCAACCTTCTGCAACTCACCACCACTAAGCTCAGTCATAAGCCTATTACCCAAAGAAGAAATGTCAAGACGTCTATCAACCTCGTTCTTAAAAACATTAAAGTTGAGAGACTGCGAAGACAAAAAATCACTAACAAGCAAATTGGGAGCGACTAAATACTGAGGCTTATAAGAAACCCTGAGCTTCAAACCCAAATCAATATTATCAGGCTTCTCAACACCAGCAAGCAATCTGACAAAAGTAGTCTTACCAATACCATTAGGACCCAAAACACCAATTACCTCAGACTCATGAATTTCACCACTCTTAACTTCAAGCCCAAAATCAGAAAAAGACTTTTTGAAACTAGGATAAGAAAACAAAACCTTTTTCTTCTTAAAATCAACAGGAGGCCTAACAGAAAAAGCAAGAGAATTTTGCCTAAAACGAACATTCTCATCCTTGACATAACCTTCTAAAAACTCGTTAATACCCAACTTAGCTACTTTTGGCAAAGACACAATACCATAAACTCCCTTTTTACCATAAAGCAAATGAACATAATCGCTCAAATAATCAAGAATTGCTAAATCGTGCTCTATAACAACAACAGACTTGCCACTCTCAGCCAATTGTTTTATGAGTTTTGCAACAACAAGCCTTTCACCCACATCAAGATAAGAAGCAGGCTCATCAAAAGCATAAAAATCAGCATCTTTTAACAAAGCAAAAGCAATAGCAACGCGTTGCAACTCACCACCACTCAAAACAGAAATATCCCTATCAAGAACACTACTAATATTAAGATCAAAAGCTAATTTCTCAACAGCCTCGCTTGAAGAACACTTTAAAAGCAAAGACCTGACAGAACCAGAAAAAAACTTAGGAATATCAACAATATTCTGAGGCTTGTAAGATATTCTTAAACCAGACTTAATAGAAAGAAAGTGCTGCTGAAAAGACTTACCACGAAAAAACTCAACAACCTTATCTAAAGAACCTTTAGACTTCCAATCCCCAAGATTAGGAACCAAAACACCAGAAAGAATCTTTAAAATTGAAGACTTACCAACACCATTTTGGCCTATCAAACCAACGACAGAATTAGGCTTAACCAAAGGAACCCTATAAACCCTAAAAGAATTTTCACCATACCTATGAATAGGCTCTTCCTTCAATTCCTGCACAAGATTCTCAATAAAAATACAAGAAACAGGACATTTAACAACACAAATATTACAACCAATACAAAGCTCCTCACTAATAACCGGCATTTTTGAATCATCAAGCACAATACAATCCTTACCAGCCCTATTCACAGGACAAACATTACCACAAACAAAATTACAGCCCTCGTTATTAATACAACGCTCCCTATCAAGAACAGCAACTCGCACCATACAAAAATACCACTAAAAAACACTTAAAACACTTTACAGCAAAACATAATTCATGAAAATACTAAAAATAGACAAAAAAAACAACACCTTAGAACTAATACCAGAAAACTTTGAAGACCTATGGCACATACAAAAAATAATAGAAAAAGGCGACAAAATAAAAGGAGAATCAGAAAGAAAAATAAAACCAAGACAAGAAGGAGAAAAAACAATAAAACAAAAAATTTACGTGGAAATAGAAACAGAAAAAACAGACTTTCATGAAACAACAAACCAATTAAGAATAACAGGAAAAATAACAAGCATGAAACCAGAAGAAGACATGGAAAAAGGAGCAATGCACACAATAGAAGCAACACCAAACACAAAAATAACAATCCAAAAACAAAAACTCAAACAATACCACATAGAAAGACTAGAAAAAGCAAAAAACAGCACAAAAAAAGGAAAAATAATTGCAATAGCAATGGATGACGAAGAAGCAGAAATAACACAAATAAAAGACACAAACATAAGCACAAAAACAAAAATAAAGTCAGGAAAACAAGGAAAAAGATACAAACAAGAAGAAAAAAAAGAAAACTATTACAAAGAAATAATCCAAAAAATAAAAGAAGAAAAACCAGACACACTAATAATATTAGGACCAGGATTTGAAAGACAAGACTTTGAAAAATACTTGAAAGAAAACCACAAAGAAATAAAAGCAATTTTTGAAGGAACAAAAAGCGCAGGAATACAAGGAATAAAAGAACTAATTAACACAGGAAAAATAGACAAAATAATAGAAGGACTCCAAAGCACTGAAGAAGAAAAAAGCCTCCAAAAACTAATGAAAGCAATAGCAGAAGAAAAAGCAACTATAGGACAAAAAGAAACAAAAGAAGCACTAGAAAAAGCAGCAATAGAAGAACTAATAATCTCGGAAAAAATGTTAAGCGAAAAAAAAGAAGAAGCCGAAGAAATGCTAGAAAAAGCAGAACAAACAAAAACAAAAATAATATTCATAAACCAAAAAAGCGAAGCAGGAAAAACAATAGAAAGTCTTGGCGGAATAGCAGGAATACTAAGATACAAAACAAAATGGAACTAAAAGAAAACAAAAACATGACAAAAAAAATAAAAAAAAGCGTAAAAAAAGAACAAAAAAATTTTAATTATTGAAAAAATCATTCCAAGTAAAACTTTTTCAAAGGCCTTAAGTTACTATCAAGCTCATAAACCAAAGGCTTTGCCGTAGGAATTTCAACCTTAGGAATTTCAACATCACTAATATCCTCAATATGCTTAACCAAAGCACGCAAACTATTGCCATGAGCACTAATCAAAACACGCTTACCACTCTTAATCACAGGCACTATGTCAGAAAACCAAAAAGGCAAAACCCTATTAATAGTGTCCTCCAAACTTTCCCCGAGAGGCAACAAAAAAGGTTCAACAGAACGATACTTAGCTTCATTGATAGGATTTCGAGAATCGCTTTTATCAAGCAAAGGAGGTCTAACATTAAAACTTCTACGCCACAAAAAAACTTGATCAGCACCCACTTTATTAGCCATTTCCTCATGCTTCAAACCCTGCAAAGCACCATAGTGCCTTTCATTCAAACGCCAATGCTTTACAACAGGAATCCAAAACAAATCAAGTTCCTCTAAAACAATCCACGTTGTTTTTATCGCACGCTTAAGAAAAGAAGTAAAAGCCACATCAAAAACAAAACCATTTTTAGCAAGCAACTGACCTGCAAACCTTGCCTCTTTCTCTCCTAACTCGCCTAACTCAACATCAGTCCAACCACAAAACTTCTTATCAACATTATAAGAAGTCTTGCCATGCCTCAACAAAACCAAAACAAAAGACATTAATCAATCACCTTCAAATCAATAATCTTACCATTACCATTAAAAGCCTTAAAACTATTAAAATTATAAGGAAAACCCAAAATAATGTGCACAAAACCAAACTTAGAAAAAACAATCAAGTCTTGAGAAGAAGGCCTAACAACATAATCAGGATGCGAATGAACAGTACCAATAATCTTATTATCAAAAGGCACGCTATTAACATCAAACTCTGAAAAATCACGCCCAAAAATAGCAGGCACAACAACAAACTCGTCAATAACGTTAGAAGAACCACCAAGCAAAGCAAAAAATTCGTTAGGATAAACATTCTTAGCAGCTAAAAGCAACGAATTAAGAACATTTTTTTTAATGAAAAAAGACATAAACAACAATAAATGAGAAAGATAATAAGTTAATAAGATTACTATATAAAAGTAAAATGAGAAATTAAAATAATAATAGAAATAATAGTGGAGGTGCAAACGTGATAACATTAATACTAATAGGATTAGCAATAATATTAGCAATAGCAATAGTTTGGGCAATACTTGCTTACAACGGCTTTGTAACACTAAGAAACCAAATAGAAAACTCATGGAGCCAAATAGACGTCCAACTAAAAAGAAGATACGACTTAGTACCAAACTTAGTTGAAACAGTGAAAGGATACGCAAAGTACGAAAAAGAAACATTTGAAAAAGTAGTAGAAGCAAGAAACAAAATAATGACAGCAAACAACCCAAAACAAAGAGCAGAAGCAGAAAACATGCTCACAGGAGCATTAAAATCAATATTTGCTTTATCAGAGGACTACCCTAAACTACAAGCCAACCAAAACTTCTTAATGTTGCAAGAAGAACTAGCAGGCATAGAATCAAAAATAGCATACGCAAGACAATTCTATAACGACATGGTGCTAAAATATAATACTAAAACACAAGTCTTGCCAGACAGCATAATAGCAAACATTTTCGGTTTTAGACCGAGAGACTACTTCGAAATAGAAGAAGCAGCAAAAGAAGTAGTGAAAGTAAAGTTCTAAAAAAGAAAAAAAGCAACAAGGTTTTACTATGTGGGAAAAGATAGCAGAAAACAAAAGAAATACATGGATACTAATAATAGTTTTCTCTATCTTTGTCTTAATATTATCATGGTTCTTTGGAATAGTATTAGGCTCTGGAGTTTTAGGACTAATAATAGGACTAATATTCCTAATTTTTTACACAATCATAAATTACTTTATAGGAGCAAACATAGTACTTGCAATTAGCGGAGCAAGAGAAGTAAAAAAAGAAGAAGAACCATACTTGTTCAACATAATAGAAGGACTTTCAATAGCAGCAGGCATACCAAAACCAAAAGCATACATTATAGAAGACGAAGCAATGAACGCTTTTGCAACCGGCCGAGACCCACAGCACGGAGTAGTAGTAGTAACAAGAGGACTACTAAAAAGAATGAACAGACAAGAAATAGAAGGAGTAATAGCACACGAAATAGCACACATACAAAACTATGACATAAGACTAATGCTATTTGCAGCAGTATTCGTAGGAGCAACAGTACTAATATCAGACTTATTACTAAGGACAATAATTTTTGGCGGAAATAGAAACAGAGAATTAGGAAGAGCAGGAATAATATTGATTATAATAGGAATAATCTTAGCACTAATTTCGCCAATAATAGCAACAATAATAAAATTAGCAATCTCAAGACAAAGAGAATTTTTAGCTGACGCAACAGGAGCACTACTAACACGAAACCCGGAAGGATTAGCATCAGCACTAGAAAAAATAGGAAAAGACACAAACACACTAAGAACAGCAAACGAAGCGACAGCACACTTGTACTTTGACAACCCACTCAAAAACAGAGGTAGCATAATTAGCTTCTTTGACAAAATGTTCTTAACACACCCACCAATAGAAGAAAGAATAACAAGACTCAGAAATCTAACAAAATAAATCAATTTCTAATCTCCAACCACTTTACTTTTTTATCTTCAACAAGAGACTTGATTTTAGCCTGCCTATCAGTGAGCTTAGACTTACCAGTTTTGAATTCGACAAAAATAATTTCAGAATCGGCAAAAACAATACCGTCAATAGGAGAACCAATGAACCTGAAAGAACTAGGTTCAAAAGGAAATTGCTTTGTAAAAGGAAACAACTGTTCAATAGACTTACCATGCTTGACAGCCTGAGAAGACTTAGCAAACTCTAATTCATTCAAAAGTTTTTCAAGAACCCAAATTTTTTTCAACAAAAAAACAACCAACAAAAAAAACAAAATCAATATTACAAACAAAATTATTGACAAATCCATTTTTCACACTCTCACAAAAAACTCACAAAAATTTTGCCATGTAAGGTCCTTCCTTATTATAACCTAACTTTCTTTTATAATATTCCCTTGCACCAACACCACTTATCACCAACATCTTATCCATGCCAAAATCATCTTTTGCAATTTGCTCTGCTCTCATAACCAACATTTGTCCATAACCCTTATGTTGCTCACTATCGGGACTCTTTTTACCTAAACCTAACTGAGCACCAAAAACATGCAATTCCCTAATTACAGCAGTACTATCAGTAAACTCTTTCCTAAAAGGCTTATAAGGAATCCTAAGCCTACAAAAACCAATTAACAAATCATTAGAAACATCCTCAAAAGATATGAAAACCTCAGAACCCCTACTAGCAGTATAATGCCTCTCAACAAAATCCAATTTTGATTCCTTAATTTTTTTCGCACGATTAATACCTATCTCCCTACACCTTATACACCTACACTTTATGCCTTTCTCAACACACTTCTTCTCTATTATTTGCCTTAAATTATTCTTGTCAACACCACTCAAA
>JAWANB010000002.1:42402-44432 GCA_038895675.1 Candidatus Iainarchaeum sp. | reverse complement strand
ATTCCTTAATTTTTTTCGCACGATTAATACCTATCTCCCTACACCTTATACACCTACACTTTATGCCTTTCTCAACACACTTCTTCTCTATTATTTGCCTTAAATTATTCTTGTCAACACCACTCAAAGAAAACTTTACAGGAATATCCCTTTGAACCCTATAAATTCTCGTATACTCAGGAAAATACCTTTTAGCCTCAGCAATTATTTCTGCAGCCTCGTCAGTACTCAAAGGCTCAAACTTTCCTTTTTCATAAAGCTTTGCAAGAGCAGTACCAGGCATGACCATACAAGGATAAATTTTAAGACCATCAGGCTTATAGTCATCATTCTCAAACAACTCACGCAACATCCTAATGTCATTTTCTTTAGAAGACAAAGGCTGCCCAGGCATGAAATGATAAGTGACCTTTAACCCAGAGTCCTTCAAAAGGCGCGTAGCCTCAATAGTATCATACAAAGTATGCCCACGATTAGTAAACTTCAAAACATTATTATCCAAAGTCTGAACACCCAACTCAACACGCGTAGTACCCAACTCTAACATATGATCAATATGAGATTCTTTACACCAATCAGGCTTAGTTTCAACACACATAGTAACAATCTTAGTTTTAGCAACCTCGTTTCTCAAATGTTCTCTTTGCAAAGCTTCAACAGAACATTCATTACTACGATTCCTTAACATCTTACTCTTCCAATTTTCAGAACTCGCTTTTGAGCCTTGCAAAAATTCATTAAATTTAGCCTCGTTAAAATTAGGCTCGAAAAACCATTCCGAAAAATCGTTCAACGCCTTGAAAGCATTTAGCACAAAATTGTATTGATACTCTACAGGCATGGCAGGAAAAGTCCCACCCATTATTATCAACTCTATTTTTTCAGGATAATGAGCAGTAGCATAATACTGAGTTATTCTATTCAAAGCCTGCAAATAAGACTCAAAATTATTACTAACACCACGCATAGTAGCAGGCTCATGACCAGTATAAGACTGAGGCACATCACCAAAAGGACTTCCGATACCACCAGGACAATAAATACAAGTGCCATGCGGACAACGCCAAGGCTTAGTCATAATCGCAATAGGAGCAACGCCGGACAAAGTCCTCAAAGGCTTAATAGACAAAATAGCTTTAGCTTCATTAGAAGGATTAACCAATTTTGCTAAAATATCAGGATTAGTTGGAATTTCACTCAAACCCAACTTTTCACTAATTCTCAACTTAGCCTTAGCAAGCTCAACCTTGTTCTTTATCTTACCCTCAACAATCAACCTATTTATCTCACTTACAAGCAAATCAACTTTCTGCATAAAATAAATGCCTAAAAAAAATTTAAAAACAAAAATACAAAAAACGCCTGAAAAAGACTTTAAAGTCAAAAAACGAATCCTAAAAGGCAAAAAAAAACCAAAATAAGTATTATGTGCACCCACACATCCAAGTTTTCCAAAAAAAAAATTAAGACCTATACTCAATTGTATAAGTTAACTCAGCCTTGCCTTTAGCAGGCACCTTAACCAAAAAATCAAACTCGCTAGAACTCTTTTTCTCAAAAGGCAAAGAACTCTTTAATATCTCCCATTCTGAGAATGCATTAGCAGGCTCTTTTACTTTAACAACAATATCATTACCCTTTTCATTCTCAATAGTAATACGATAAGTCTCTCTCCTAACCCTGTCAGAAATATTATCAACACTCTCTTGAACTCTACTAGCACTAACATCAAAAGCCTTACCTAAAAACACAGACAACTCATCATTAGCCTTAGTATGACTTATTTGATCTTCACCAATAAACTGAAGTTTTCCCTGAGAATCCCTTTTATAAACCTTCACAACGCCTTTTGGCAAAGCAACACCCAAATTATTCTCCCTACTATTATTAAAAGTCAATTTTATTTGAACAGGAGAAGACTTTTGATTAGAAACATAATAATAGTAATTTGAAGTATTATCAAAAACAAACTCCTTCTTAACAGAAATATTATTAGCACTAAGCAAAGAAATCTGCTTTGACTCATTATT
>JAWANB010000002.1:41160-42303 GCA_038895675.1 Candidatus Iainarchaeum sp. | reverse complement strand
TAACAAATCAGTAGGCCTGTCAAGAGAATACAAGTAATACTCAAAAAATTGTTCCTGAGAAAACTGCTGTTCCTTAGGAACTGAAGAATAAGCAGCATCATACCTCAAAGGCACAGAAGAGAATTTAGACAATTTATTAACCTCGCCAGCAACAAGCTTCAAAGAAACATTAGAATAAGAAGTACCAGAATTATTATTGATAGTAGCCCAACCCTTCAAATCAACCTTAGAATCATCAGCATTAACAATAGCAACATAATCAGAACTCCAACCAAGACCATTACTAATATACATCGTCTCAGTATCTCTCACACCAGAATTCTCAGAATAAACCTTCCAAACAAGAGTAGGTTTAGTCAACAAACCATAAGGCAATTGAGGATAAACAATCTTAGAATAATTATTCAAAACAATAACGCCATCGTTAGTCTGAAGAATAATGCTTTCAGACTTGTTAGAACTCAAAGATTGCAAAACACTATAAGGATCATTAATATTAAGAACATTAGAATTACCACCACTCAAAAGAATACCACGATACTCCTTTACAGAATCGCCTTCATTCACCACAACCACGATTTCTTTACCAACATACTTAGACAACAACTTTTGAGAATTCAACAAGTCATAACCATAACTCTGCTCCAAAACAAAAGTACTTGGAAAAGTCTTGTCAGTAAAAACAACACTCTCAGGCTCAATGCTTGAAGGAACGTCCTTAAATTCAACAAGATTAACGCCTTTCTCTAAATTCATTCTCCTAACATCCTTCACCAAACCAAACTCATTATTATAAATAGTGAGTTCAGAAGAAGACCTTTCAGAACTCTCTTTCAAAGCTTCTTGAAAAAGAACAACATCTGGCTTACCAACAGCTACCTTATGAGAAACCTCACGCACATTAATAACAGGCTTCTCAACAACAACTTCATTAGGCTCATTAATCAAGCTAACTTTCCTATTATCCCCAAAAAAAAAGAAAAAACCGAAAACCAAAACAAAAACCAAAAAACCAAACAAAACAAAATTTCTCATAAGAAGAAACTACTCAAATCTTTTTTTAAAGACTTGGTTTTTATTAGGAAAACACCTAAAAACAAAACACCAAAAAAACACATAACACAATTATTTAAATTGAAAAAC
>JAWANB010000002.1:0-41061 GCA_038895675.1 Candidatus Iainarchaeum sp. | reverse complement strand
AACAAAACAAAATTTCTCATAAGAAGAAACTACTCAAATCTTTTTTTAAAGACTTGGTTTTTATTAGGAAAACACCTAAAAACAAAACACCAAAAAAACACATAACACAATTATTTAAATTGAAAAACCAATTATGAATTATGCAAAAAGCACAAATAAGCCTTGACTTAGCATTGGCAATAATAGTAGCAACAATATTCATAAGCGCAATAGCAATAACAACAAGCAACTTAGAAAAAAACACAGAAGAAATAGCAAAAAACAATTCAGCAAAACAAATGCTAATAACATTTTACTCAGCAATCTTAGCAGTAAAAGCATACGACGTAAACATAGACCTAAAATTTAACACGACATTAGCAAATAACAACCAAAGCACGATAAAAGAATGCAAAATAATTATAGATAATCAGACAAAAGACATGAACGTAATAATAGACAAAATCCAACAAGGATACTCAGGAATAAACTTTACAGATCTTTACATAGACTTTGAAAACGAAACAGGAGCAACATATTGGAAAAATGGTTATGCAAACAACCCAACAACAGCAGAAATACAATGTGGAAAATTAGTAAAAATAAAGGAGAAAGGACCAATATGAAAGGACAAATGTTTTCAATTGACGTGCTATTAGCAGCAGGAATAATAGTATTAGGAATAGGAATAATATTAGGTAATTACGAATTAATAACAATACAAAACAAAGAAACAAGGTTCAGCGCAGAAGCAACAACAATAGCGACAAACGCAGCATTAATGCTACTAAAAAAAACAGAATGCCAAATACAAACAGAATTTCAAGAACAAGGATACAAAATAAACAATTGCGTAAATATTAGTCCGCTGTTTAGTTATTCAAAAGAAGAATTGTTAATACCAAAACAATTCAAATGCTACTTTGAAATAAATGACTCTTTATTGAACATCACAGATTGCGACCAAAAACCAGACGAAAAAGTAAAAGACATAAGCACAATAGAAATCGCAATAGTCTCAACTAATGAAGAACTAACAAAAAAAGACTATGAAAAATGTATTGCTAATTATTTTGGCTTTGACTGCCCACTAGAAAAGAAAACCTTGAAGGTGTATATATGGAGATAAAACAAAAAGGAATAATATTCACAGCAGACGCTTTGGCAGCAACAACCATAATAATACTATTTTTAGCAGGAATATCAACAATAGAAAGACAAACAACAAACAATTATACGCCGAGTTTATTAATGGACATGAACACACTAAGCAACTCAATAACTGACTTTTATACAGGACAAACAACAAATGACAATTTGTCTAAAGACATAGTAGAAAGCAACACAGCAAAATGCAATTCAATGTTAGAATACGACTCAACAAATGACAACTACAAAGAAAAAGTAGTTAAATGTGCAAAACTATGGTGAAAAAATGAAAAAAGGAATATTTTCAATAGCAATAGCAGGACTTGCATTAATAATCATATTATACGCAATAAGCCAACACAACATTAACCAAGAATACACGAAAACACACTCAATAACATCCACTGCTTATATATTTGAAACAAAAACCAATAATATGATAAGATTGCTTGACAAAGCATTAGCAGACGCGTATAACGAAGAACACGCAATAGGAAATTGCAATGATAATGGACAAGTAAAAAATAGAGCAGAAGAATTATTTAATAAAATAATGGACACCCTAAAAAATGAATACAAAATAAATTGCCAAACACAAGACAAAAAAATAGTATTCAACGCAGGAAGAAACTTAACAGCAACACCTGAAATAATCTGCACTTACAACAACGGCGACATAAAAATAACAAGAACATTACAAATAAAATTAGAAAAAGAAGGAGAACAAGTAGGAGTACCACCGAACACTGATTGCCAAATAAAAGACACGATTTCAAATTGCATAGAACAACCTAATTTTTCATGCCCCTAAAACAAATCAACCCAAAAGCGAAACCAAAGAGCCTATTAATTGGAAAGGCAACAAAGAAAAAGTAAAAAAAGGAAAGCCAGACAAAGAAGAACCAAACTTTCCTTTCAAAGAAGGCTCAACATAAATCTTAGACTCGAAAGAAGCAATATTATGATTAACAGAACCAAGCAAAGCAGAAAAACGCAAAGTCTTTGAACCATAGTACTGCGGAAAAACAACCAACTTAACTTCAACGTCCTCGTTAGGCCTAACTAAAAAGCTTTTAGAAGAAAACCAGTTAGAAGGAACATTAGCACTAACAAAAACATTGTCATAACCAATAGAAGCATTAGAAATGAAAACAGAATACTCTATAGGCTCAAAAGCCAACAATTTTTCCTTAACAAAAGGCCTTGAAAAAGAAACCGAAACAAGATTCTTTTTAACACCCACAATAATATCAGCAAATTCTGAAACATTATTAGAAGAATTACCCAAAACAACCTTGAAAGAATAAACACCTTCCTCTGTAGAAGACGGAATACGCAAAGTAACAGAAAGCGAAGAAGAAGTGCTCGAGTAAGAAACAACAGACCAAAGTCTTGGCAACGAATCATAATCAACCTTGACATAATCCCAATCAAAACCCAAGCCAGAATCATCAGAAAAAACCAAATCAAAACTTTGACCAGGAGAAACATTGCCTATAAACAAAGGCGAAGACTCGAACTTTTGCGAAACTGGAAAAGACAACTCTACAACAGCAAAAGAAAAAGCAGGCAACAAAAACAAAAACAAAAACAAAAAAAACCTCATGATAAAATACAACAGAAAAAACAATAAAAAGGTTGTCAAAGATCAAAAAAACGAAAGCAAACAAAAAAAATTAAAAACAGATTAAAAAATCTAAATAAGTCGCGGCCAAAAAAAGCCAAAGATAGTACAACGCACAAAAGGAACAAAAATTCATTGCAAAAAAGTTTCCTTACCCTTTAACCAAGAAGTGAAAAAAGAAGCAAAACCCTTGTTCTTAGAATAAACACTATAAAGATCACTTTCCGAAAACACGACAACCTTTTTTAAAGGCAAGCGCAACGAAAGCTTTTCCTGTAAAGAAAACAAAGCACAAGTCTTCTTAATAAAACGCCTAAAATCAACTTCTTGCCTTTCAACTTCCAAAACCCACCTGCCATTTTCTATACGAGGGCCTGAAATAATCTTTTTATGAGCAGACAAAAAAGCAACAGAATTCTTGAAATCAACTACTTCCGGACCCACCCTAATTTTAGACTTCTGAAGAGTCAAAGACTCGACCTCAAAAACAATTGCCATGAATTTACCCCTTTCAACCCACTCGCCAAAACGCTTGACAACAAAATCATTGGCAATCGAAACAGAAAAAAGTTTCCTGCCTAAACGCCTAACCACGCCCCAAACCTGATCTTCGACTAAAACACGAGGATAAGGAAACAAAACAGCAACAACTTCAACTTTATTCAAAAAACTAAGCAAAGACTTTTTAGACCAAGGTTTTACAGGCTTAGGAAAAAAGAAATTAAGAGAAGGATTATCAACAAAAGACCTGCAAGCAGCAATAAAACGCGCATACTGATTATAAGACAAAGCAGCAGCAACGTTCCTCTCTTTATCAACAGGATCAGGAACAATTAAATGATGCTTAAACTTATTTAAAGCTTCAACATTAGAATAAAAACCCTCAACATCAACCACTTGAAACTTAGACCAATT
Source organism: Candidatus Iainarchaeum sp. (assembly GCA_038895675.1). Lineage (GTDB taxonomy): Archaea > Iainarchaeota > Iainarchaeia > Iainarchaeales > Iainarchaeaceae > CABMIU01. Next base: position 37,394 of record JAWANB010000002.1, on the reverse strand, counting down.
ACAAGCAGCCCTAACAACACCTAAAAAACTACCATAATAAACTACAAGCAATTCCGTAAGATAACCAGAAAAACTATTAGAACTCAAATCAGCACCATAACACGAAATTCCTTTTAAAAACTGCTTCAAAAGCCTCACTTCATTTTTTGCCTCAAAAGACAATTTAGAATTAAGATAAGAATTATGCAAAGGAGACCTATCAACAGCACTAACAATATTAGAACCACTCACCAAATAAGCAGGAACTATTTCAACTACACGCCCAGAAATAAACCCACGCAAATAAGGGTGCTCAGAATAAACCTTCTCATACTTGTGCTTACCAAAAACACGCTTAGCCAACAAAAGACTTTCCCTTTCAAAATCAACCCTGCTTAAAGTCGTAGGATAAAAAACAAAAATATCCAAGTCAGTATCAGAAGCAAGATTAGTGCCCCTACTTGCACTACCTACAAGCTCTGCCTTAACATGACGCCCTTTAAAAGACATTATCTTACTTATCAAAGAATCAACTAATTTTTTTTGCCTAATCAACTCAACATCAGAAGGCACTATCTTTTTCAAAACCTTACCAAACAAAACAACAAAATTATTGTTTTTTGACATTTTAGATCCAACAAAAAAAAACTACTAACAACATTTAAGCATATTTAAATACTAAAGCACAAAATAATAAATAATGCTTGAAGAAATAAAAGGAAAAAGACTAGAAATTTACGGCCAAATATCAATATACGAAGGCTTTCCATATTACCACTACGAAATAACAGAACCAAGTTTAACACCAGAAGAAAAAGAACTAAAAAACACCTTCAGAGACTTCTTAACACACCAAATAACAATAGAAGACATACTGAATGGGGCAGGAAAATTATACACAAAAACGTTTGCAGAAGAGTTCAGAGAAAAAATAGTAAAACCAATATCAACATACGACTCAAAAGAAATACTCCTAAAAAAAGAAGACTACAACAAAGTAAAAACAGAGTTAGTACAACTAATAGTAAAACATTTCCCAAAAATCACAAACCCGACGCTAATAGCAGAAGGAATACTAAGCGAATCAGTAGGCTACGGCAAAATACAACAATTACTAATAGATGAAAACCTGGAAGAAATAATGATAAATGGTTATGAAAAAAATGTTTTCGTATTTCATAGAAAATACGGACACTGCAAAACAAACATAAACTATGCAGACAAAAAAGAATTAGACTTAATACTAAAAAGAATAGCCTCAACAGTAGGAAGAAAATTCGACCAACAAAATCCTTTCATAGACGCAAGACTACCAGACGGAAACAGGTCAAACGCAACATACTCATTCATAACACCTTATGGGCCTTGCCTAACAATAAGAAAATTCACACCAAAACCAATGAGCATAATAGACCTAATAAACAAAAAAACCATAACAACAGAAGCAGCGGCTTTTTTATGGCTAATGACAGAAGGCTACGGAGTAGACCCAATGAACATAATAGTAACAGGAGGCTCAAGCTCGGGAAAAACAACAACACTAAACGCACTTGGAAACTTTATAAGATACTCAGAAAGAGTAATAACAATAGAAGACACCCTAGAACTACAATTAGGAAACAGAGACAACTGGGTACAAATGGAAGCAAGACTAGGAATTTCAGGACAAGCAGAAGTAACAATGGACGACCTACTAAAAAACTCACTAAGAATGAGACCAGACAGACTGATATTAGGAGAAGTAAGAGGAAAAGAAGCAGAAACACTATTCATAGCAATGGACACAGGACATAGAGGATGCATGGGAACATTGCACAGCAATTCGCCAAAAGAAATGATGATAAGACTCAAAAACCCACCAATGAACGTAAGCGAAGTACTATTACCATTACTAAACATAATAATCCTACAATACAGAATATACATAAAAGGAGTGGGAATACAAAGAAGAGTACTATCAATATCAGAAGTAACATCCATGGACCAAAAACCATTAATAGCAAACATATTTGAATGGGACAAAGAAACAGACACGTTAGTAAGAACAAAAGTACCGAGCTCGCTAGTTGAAAAATTAGCAGCAATGACACTAAAAACAAAAAAAGAAATAGAAACAGAAATAACTATTAGAAAAAAAATATTGGAATGGATGATGAAAAACAATATTACAGCACAATCGGAAGTAGAAACAATAATACAACAATACTATTATGACCCAGAATCCATTTTGCTCAAAATCTTGAACCCTAATTCAGAATAAATAGGGCCAGAACTACTCAAAACAGAAGAAAACAAAGAAACTCTATCAACGACAAAATCACAAGAAAAGTTTGTATTAAATTTAGAAAAAAAACTGAAAGCCTCAGACTCAAAGCCAGGCTTAGCTCTAGCAATAGTCAAATGAGGCGAACCAGAAAAACTAACACCTAATTTGGAACACACCAACTTAGAAAGAGCTTCAAGCTCAAACGAACCATTAGAAACACCCAACCAAAAAACCCTTTTTTTGAAATTACCTAATTTAGAAACAGAAACACTAAAAGAAGAAAAAGAAAGCTTATACAAAACAGAAACAATACTACTAACCTCAGAATCAGATTTTTCACCAATAAAACAAATAGTAAAGTGCAAATTATCGCTTTTAACAACCTTAAAAAATTTTGAAGGAAACCTTGAAATAACCTCAACGCCAATCTTTTCCTTTACTTCCTTTGGAAGAGGTAAAGCAATGAAAAGACGCAAAAAAGAACACCAAAAAAAACAAAATAACAAAGAATAAAAAAACATTTATTTTGGAAAAAATAAAAAAATAAAAGACATGTTAAAAAAAGTGGTAAATGTTTTAAGAGTAATAGCGCTTAGAACAACTTGGGCAATAAAAGATGGTATTAGAAATCTAAAAAGAAAAGCAGAAACACCATTTCAAAAAAGAAGAGAAGCACAACAAAGAAAAAAAGAAATAATAGAAAGAATGTTAATAGAAAAAAAAAGTAAAAGAACTGATAGGCCAATTTAGAAGACTGCTTAAAGACCCTAAATTCCAAAGACAAATAAATGAAGAAATGCAAATTCTCGCAGAAACAGGAATTGCATTAAAAACTGCATTAAATACAAAAAATATAAAACAAACCCAAGAAGAAATTGATCCTTTAGCAATAGAAGCATATAGACTTTCACTAAACAATCCGACAATACCAACACAAGAAGAACTAACAAGAATAAAAAAAGAAAAAGAACAACTAAAAACAAAAATAGCAATAAAACTATTTTTAAGTCAAATAACAGATCCAAAAATAAAACAAATACTATTAGAAGAATTAAAAAAAATGATTTAACAAAAAAAATAGAACCTGGCAAAAATAAACGCAAAAAAAATCCACAAATTAGTCACCTAACAATAAAAACACCAACGAGCCCGGAGGGATTCGAACCCCCAACCTTTCGCTCCGAAGGCGACTGCGCTTCCGTTGCGCCACGGGCCCAAAAAAATAAAAAAGTTAAAAACGATTTAAAAAAGAATCAAATCAAAGCTTTTCTGAACTCAAACTCAAGCCGAGCAAGACGCCTATAATTTTCAACTAACAAAGCATTAGCTTTCAACACCAAATTATCAATCAACAAATCATTAGCCAAAAGAACTTCATTAACTTTTATAGGAAAAGACATGACATTAGTTCCTTGAAACTCAATCAAAAATTTTTCAGGCTCGGCAACAATAATACCGCCTCTTTTAACGCCTGCCTTTTTCATAGCGTTCAAGGCAATTATAGCAGATTCCAAATCAGCACAACCTAAATGTAAAATGAAAGGATCAACACGAAACCATAACTCGCCAGAAGTCTGAACATCAAGAGCCTCTAAAAGCTCACTTTTGGAAATTTCTCTATGCCACTTACGATGAAAAAAATTGTCAATTTTTCTAACGCCTAACTTTTCAATCAATAAAATACGGCCACTACAACTACTCGAAGTAAAATAATTTTTAGTGGACTTTACGAATTCACAAAGACTTACTATTTGTGGGTCAACTTTGCCCTGCCTTAAAGCCGTTTCAAAAGTCTCAGAATGCCTTTTTTTTAGCATTGCAAAACGCGACAACATAAAAAACACATTAACAAAATATTTTGTTAAAACACTTTAGTATAACCTTGAGACTCCTTTTCCCTCTCAAAATGATACAACTTGCCAGTGCCAGCCACCTCTAAAGACTTATCGTGAGTTATTATAAAAACCTGACCAATTAGTTCCGGCAAACGTTCACCAATAGTAACAGCAAATCTTGAAACAACAGAAGAATCAAGGTTATGAGTAGGCTCATCAAGCATTATCCAACCCAAATTACTCGTCAAAACCAAAGAAAGAGCAATACGCAAAGTTATTGCAACACAACTCCTTTCACCACCAGAAAGAATACCTTCAACTCTAACAAGCTCATCATTGAGACCCTTAGCAAAAATTTCATAGTTACCGTCAACCAGCACAAGCTTTACACCTTGAATATCACCATAAGGATAAATCTTAGGCCAAATCTCAGACATGGCAACATTAATATTATCAATCATAAGCTCTCTTAATTCAACCTGAGCAGAAGCAAGAGCATTAACAAAAATAGAAATAAGTTCAGAATAATAAGATAAAGAATTAGCTTCATCCTCAAGCAACGAAACATTCTTCAAAGAATTCTCAAAAATACTAATAGACCTATTAATTTCGTCAAGAAGCTCCTTAGAACTCTTCAACATGACCTTAGTTTTTTCTAAATCAGAAGAATAATTAGAAAACTCAGCCCTCGCCAAACGCAATCTTTCAGAATCAAAACCCAAAGAATTTAATTCTGAACTTAAAGAAGAAAATTCTTTCTCATAACTTTCAAGTGAAATTTTTTTCTTCTCCAACTCAGAAGCAGAACTTAACAAAGAATCAATTTCAAAAAATTGCTTCTTAAAAACCTCTAAATCATTTTCTAAAGACTTATCTTTAGAAACAATATTATCAATAGAAGCCTCGTGAGACTTTAACAAAGAATCTTTTTCAGAAATTAAAGATTCGACCCTTTTTTTCTCTTCTAAAAACTCTTTCAACAAAAAAGACTTCTCATGCTCCAACATAGGCCTCTTACAAACAGGACAAGAACCACTAATAGAATCAATACTTGAAATAGACTTTTCAAGCCTAACCAAATCAGCCTTTAAAGAAGCCTTGTCTTCCTTTAAAGAAACCAACAAAGACCTCAAAGTATCTTGCTCTTTCTTAATAGCAGACCTTTCAGCAACCAAAAACTCGATTTTTTTTCCTAATTCTGCTTTTTTCTTTGACAACTCATCAAAACTCAAGCCAGAAATTTTTTTCTCAATAAAAACACAATCATCACGCAAAGAACTTATTTTAGAAGACAAAGAAGTAAGCCTCTTCTCAAGCTCAACATGCTTCTTCTCCAAATCAACCAAAAAATCAAGATTCTCTTTTTTCTCTCTAACAATATTATCCAAATCAACCAAAGACTTCTCAAGAGACAAAATTTCACTTTGTTTCTCAACAACCTTTTTCTTATACTCTTCAAACTTATTAAAATCGATTTTTTTCTTTTGCTCTTCCGCAAATTTTCTCTTATCATCAGAAAGTTTTCTAAACCTGCTTGACAAAGTAACAGCATTAGACCTTACCAATTCATACTTATCCAAACCAAGTAACTCATCAAGCTTTTCTTTTCTTTGGCTTGGCGTCATTTTCAAAAAAGCATCCAACTGATTTTGCTCAGAATAAATAGCCCTACTGAAAAGATCATAACTCACTTCAAGCAACTCTTCAATCTTTCTATTAACATCACTAGTCTTAGGTCCTGAAATAAGATTACCATTTTCCCTAAGCTCGGCCTCGTTAACACCATTGCGCCTCAAAATTCTTCTAACCAAATAATTTTTGCCAGCATACACGAACTCTAACTCAACCAAAGCACTATTTTGTATAGAAGGTCTAACCATTATGACCTCGTCAAGACTTACTTTACGAGAATTAAGAGCAGGGAAAGTACCATACAAAGCATAAGAAACAGCATCCAAAACAGAGCTTTTACCACTACCTATCTTACCAACAATAACATTAGTGCCCTTAACAAATTCAAGAGTAGTATCATAATGCGTCTTCCAGTTTTTTAACACCAAACGCCTAATCATAAGAAATAAAGAACAACGACAAAAAAATAAACATATCAACTAAAAAAAATCTAATTACAACAAAGTCATACCTTCAATTTCAGCCTCTTCAACACCAGCAATAGAAGAAATTTCTTTAACTACCTTGTCTGGCAAAGACTCATCCTCAGAATCAACAAGAACACCTACTTTCAAAAGCTCAACACCAAAACCAATAGGATAACGCTTAACATCCTTAACAGAACCAGACTTGATATTCTCAACACTTTTGGCAATACTATCTAACAACTCCATTTCAACAGGCTTAATTCTAACAATAAGCAAAGTCTTACTAGGCATAAAAATCAACTATTAAGGACCCTCAAAACCACAAGAACACTTGTAAGACAAACTTCGCTTACGAGCATCAAGACTCCTTACAATTTTTGAGCCGCAAGAAGGACACTTGAACTCTATAAAATCGTCAACCAAAACCTTGTTCGTAGTAATGCAAGTCTTCATAAAAAAACCTACCTAAAATACCTCTACAAGAAAATTTAAAAAAGTTAGTAAAAAACAAAAAACAACAAACCTATTCAGACCTTGCCTTTTTTCTTGCCAAAAAACCAGCAACCAAATTTCTCGTTGTTTTACTCATAGGAATACCAAGAGAATTAAGAAAAGCCTTGTTTTCCTCAAAATCGGTTGAAATCTTATCAGGATAAGCTGCAAAAAGATCATTCGCCTTTCTTTTTATGTCTTTAGGAACCGCCTTACCCATTACTTCACCTCAACTCTCTCCACCCTACCATCAGAATATTCACGCAAAACAGCCAAAGGAATAACCTTTTTCTCAAACTCGTGCTTAGCAATATCATAAACCGACTCGTTTTTATGATACTTCACCAAAGACGGAGCTCCCAAAGAAAGCTGAAGAGCCCTTGCACTAATAAGCCTTGCAATTTCAAACCTTGTCAATTTATGCATGCAACCACCCAAAAAAAAAGACTAATGTAAAACAAATTATTTCAAGCAAAAAAATAAAAATAGAATAGAATAAGCAAAAACACAAAAAAAAACCGCTTTTATATTAAAAAAAACACTAAACAAAAAAAAAGCTAAAAGACTAAAAAACAAAAAAGAAACAAAAAAAACTAACGCCTAAAATCAACCTTTAAAAGACCACGTGGAATTTTATAAGAACAAGACAAGCGACTTAAAACAAAAGACAAATTATCAGAAGACTTAACAACAAACTTTGCACTTAAAGGAAAAAACCTAAAAACCCTGTTAGGAAAAACAGACGCCAATTCACAAGCTATTTCATAAGACAAGCACTCAAAATGAATAGCCTCAACAGAACAAACATTGCCAACACTAAAAACAAAATTTGACATTAAAGACAAAAAATTACTAACAATAGAAGAATACTCAAACACGTTAGATTCTGCTTGCAAACACTCAACAACATTAGACTTTGAAGAAGAAACATGAATAGAAGAGGAAAAACAAGACAACAAATCTAAAAGTCTCTTAGCCTCAAAAGAAAAAAAAGAAACTTTTGACCTACAACTCCAAAAAACAGAAGAACTAGAAACAATTTCCACAAAACCATTCTTAGAAAGACAAAACGCATCACCAACCAAAAGGAAATAATCCTTATTCCTGAAAAAAGGCCCAACTAAAGAATTTTTAGAGGGCTTTTGCAAAAACTTTTTAGCCCAAATAGAAGAAACAGAAAAAAAAGAAAACCCGTCAGACAAAAAACGCGCCTTGACAAGAGAAGACTTTAACAAATTGTCAGCTTCCAAAGAATTTGGCTTACAACAAGAACAATTAAAAGAACCTAAAGAAAAATTTTGCAAAGAAGCAAGAAAAACCAAAAAAGCAGAATAATCTATTTCAACAAAGTTGCTATTAAAACCAAAATCAATTTTTGAAACAAAAAAAGAACCATCAAAAAACAAATCAGAACCAAAAAACAAGTTTTCAACAAAAATTTTTTTAACAACAAAAAAATTAGCACAAACGTTTGAAGGAACCCTACAAATATTAGATAAAATACTTTCAACAGAAAAGAAAGCAGAAGAAGAAACTTTTTCAAAAGAATCGCCATTCAAAACAAAAGCATCATGATAAGACCAACCATTTAAAATCAAAAACTGCCTTTCAGGCTCAATTATATTAATATTAATACCAAAAGACAAAGACAAAACCCTAACAGCACTTTTTAAAGAAGCCAAATCGTCAAAAAAAACAGAATAAGAATAAGGATTTTTCATGACATTCTCACTCCCAAAAAAAGACACTAAAAAATCAAAAGGAATAGACAAAGGCAACAAAATTTTAGGTCTGAAAGAAAAAAACTTGACAAAATCATTAATAGAAGAGCTTGAAAAATAAACAAAAACACCCTTAGAACTTTCAACATACTTTAAGCTACTTAAAACAAATGTATCGGGAGACATGCAAAGAACACAAAAACAACATTAAAAAACCAAGTTAGAGAGTAGAATGCCAGTGCAAGCTCATTTTCTAAGCAAAAATTCTTTAACAGCAGGAATCAAAGAAACAAAAATAATAGCAAATATTATCAAAGTAAAGTACTGCTCAGAATCAGGCAAAATAGAACCAACAAAATAACCACCCAAAATAAAAACACAACACCAAACAAAACCACCTAAAACATTATACTTGACAAAATCAACATAAGACATGTTTCCTATACCAGCAGCAATAGGAGCAAAAGTCCTTACAACAGGAAAAAAACGCGCCAAAAAAATAGCTTTCTTACCATGCTTCCTATAAAACTCTTCAGCACGAACAACATGCTTAGGATCCCTAAAAAAATCATTAGGTCTAACAAAAAAAGCCCTACCAAACTTTTTACCCATCCAATAACCAACTTGATCACCTAAAATAGCAGAAACAATAGTGCCAAACAAAATCAAGTTCAAGTCAAAAAAACCCTTTGACGCAAGCAAACCAGCAGTAAAAAGCAAAGAATCGCCAGGCAAAAAAAAACCAAAAAACAAACCAGATTCAGCAAAAACTATCAAAAAAAGAGCAACATAACCAAAATTAATTAGCAAAGATTCTAAAGACTCAAAAAAAGGCATAACAAAAATAATAAGATTAAATTAAAAAAAACAAAACATGCAACAAAAAAAACGACTAACGAAAAAAAAACACACTAAAAAAAGACCAAAAAAATAACAAGCAAAAAACTTTACAAAAAAACACGACATCAAAAAAATAAAAAAAACTAAAAAAACTAAAAACAAAAAAATAAAACTGAAAAAACAATAAAAAAACGACTTGAAAAAAGACAACAAACAAAAATAATATTAAAAACTACAACGAAAAAACTTTAACAATTCACAAATAATTTTCAATATCTTTAGTTTTTTCAGTCAAAGAACTTTCAAAATCCTTTGCAGCTTTCTCTAAAGACACTTCATGAGAAGATTCCTGAGAACGCCTTTTCCTGACCTTAAAAAAAACAGGAAAATTAACAGCCTCACCAACAATAAGAGCCTCTCCAACACGCAAAGAAGTAATCATATCAAGACTCCTCGAATCAAGACCTTCACTAGTCCTACCAATATGATCAAGATCATAAGGGTTTGTTATTCGCAAAATAATGTTAGTATTACACTGAGACAAAATAGTTGCAGAAAGATTGATAGGCCTCTGAGAAACCAAGCAAAGACAAGCACCAAACTTTCTACCTTCTCTTGCAATAGTCTCAATAATGCCCCTACTAATAGCACCATCCTTTGAAACTTTTTCAGGAACAAACTGATGACTTTCCTCAAGCACAATACTAAAAGGCGGGACTTTTTTATGCCTTCTTTCATCAAAAAGCTTTTTACACAAATACGCAACCAAAATCTGTTTCTTTCTCAAATCAATCAAAGAACTCATGTCAATAATAGTGAGAACACCAGGCTTGACAAGCTCTGTAATATTAGGATTATCAATAGCATCAAAAACACCTAATTGCTCAAGAGAAGAAAGCCAACCAACAAGAGCCTGCTTAGTATTATCCTTCATCTCCTTATCAGACAAAATTTCAGCAATTAAGTCATTCAAAGAATAAGGACCAAAACCAGACCTCATCTTAGAACGTAAAGACTCAATAATTCTTGACAAATCACGATACTGAGCAGAAGACATAGCAGGAATAATAGCAGAAAACATTCCAGGAGAAACCTTAGAAACACCAATACGTAAATGCGAAGCATCAACATACCTAGTCTTACTTGAAAAATCCACAAAATTACTATTAGAAACAGGATCAGCAAAAGAACGATACTCACCATGAACATCAAAAACAACAACGCCGATCCTGCCACTCTCAACAGGCCTCGATAAAATCTCCTCAAGCAAAACAGAAACAAAATAAGACTTACCAGCACCACTCATAGCAAGCACAGCCAAATGCTTCTGCAAAAGCCTAGACAAACTAAGCTTAACAGGAACATTATGATAATCAACCTCACCTAAAAAAAGCCCAGAATCAAAATCAAAACCCAAAAAAACACCAAGAGTATCCTTGTCAGCCAACCGAACCTTACAACCAGGAGACGGAGGAAAAGAAGGTCTTTTTAACAAACCATTATTAAAAACACCCAAAGGCTTGGAAGTCGCAACAAAATACTCCCAATCACCAACAGGAAAATGCTCAACCAACAAAGAACCAGAACTCTCAAACTCCTTAACGGAATCAAAACGCTCAAAATACTGGTTAGTCTTAAAAACATCAGTGACAAGACAAACCAAAGTCCCCTCAGAATAATCTAACTCAACAAACATACCACGATGCAACTTGCCTGAATGAATAACAAAATCAACAACGCTTGGAGAAGGACTATTAGGTCTGGAAATGACAGTACCAATTTCAACACCAACCATAAAAAAACACCCTCACCTCAAATCCTCAACCATAAACCCAACATAACCACAATCCAAACACACGAACTGAAAACCCTTACCAACAACCTTTCTAATCTTCTTAGAACCACAAGAAGGACACACCATAACAAACACCAAAAAAATCAAAAAGGCCTATTCTCCCGACGCAACCTCAAACGAGAAGAACCTCCAAGTTTATCAAAAATCTTATTAAAAACCAACTCTATTTCTTGAGGAGAAAGACGAGCATGCAAATCAGCATCAATCAAAACAGAAGGATAAGCATACTCCCTATGCAAAGAACTCAAAGCAAAAACAACAGAAGCAACTTCGTTTGCAACACTACTAACATTATTATCAACACCAACTAAAAACTCGACTCTCAAAGGCCTATCCAACACAGAAGGCTTTAAATACAAACAATAAATTTTATCAGCCCAACTAGAAGAAAAATCCTGCAAAATAGGATGTTGAGAAATATCCTTGGCATAAGTAAAAGCACAACTTCGCTCACCAACCTTCAACAAAACATCAAGCAATTGAGTATCAAAAACATTACTCAAATCATCATTAAAATCACTCAAAAAATAAGGAATAATATCAGACCCCAAAAATTCACAAAACCTTTTACCTCTACTATCCTCAACAGTAGCAATCAAAGTAGTGCCATTAGAAAAAGCCAAAGAATACAAAGACTCAAACTCATTAATTATAGAAGAATAACCACCCTCTAAAACAGAACCCTTACGAGGCTTATCACGATACTGAGGAACAATGCTACCATCAATAAACAAATACTTAGGAGAATAATTCAAAATAACTTCTTTAGCAACACGGACCTCTTCACGCAACCTAACAAGACTCTTACTCTGATCAAACTCAAAATCCTCTAAATAAGAACCACTAAAAAAAGGAACAGGAAAAGTAAAAAAACCAGGGTAATAATAAGAAAAAGAAAGCTTACCATTACTATAACCAAAAACACTAGCAATAGCCCTAACTAAAACAACGTCAATAGAAGAAAAACGCCTTGAAACAAAACCAGAATCAACACCAACAACACAACCATTAGCAACCCACTTTGAAACAGGAAAAACAAGTTTATTCTCTGGAAAACCAACAGAAGAAAAATCAAGAGAACGCAAAGAAAAAAGTTTTCCAAAAACAAGTTTTTGCCTCGCCTCAAAATCATTTATTTCAGAAACTGCCCTATCAATAACACTTGAAATATCCATAAAAAGGTAAAGAGAAAAAACGATTAATAAACCAAACTAAAGGAAAATTCCACTGCAAAAAAACAACAAATTCAAAAACATAATTAAAAAACCAAACCAATACTCTAAAACAAATACCACGAAAGCAACCAACTAAACAATTTATGAAAAAAATCAAACCGACAAAAAAAAATAACGACCTAAAAAAACAACGACAAAAAAAATCACGCCCAAGTAGCCGCAAAAAGCATAGTAACAGAAATCAAAGCAAGACTAACAGAAAGAATAATCCTATCAATAGAAACTTCTTTATCAAGATTAATTATTATCAAATAAAGAGCAACAAGACCAAATAAAATACCAAGCACCCACAAAATAGTAGCAATTAACCTATTCCTACCTCCAACACCTTTAACCCTGATCTCATCCATGTCAGTTTGAATCTGACTCACAACTTCACCCATTTCATTCAACTTTTCTTTAGTCTTATCGGCTACCTCAACAACATACTTTATATTTTGATTAACTTGATCCTCGAACTTCTTATTATGGCCAGTGACATCTCTCTCATAATCCTTCAAATCAGTAATGACAGCCTTTGTCAACTCTTGACGAGAACGATAAGCAGCCTCGATAGTCTGCTCCTCAATAAACTTTTTCAAAACAGGCTTTTGAGCCTCTATTTCCTGCTCAACAATCGATTTAATTTCCCTACGCAACAAAGCAAAAGTATCAGCCTGACCCAACAACAAAAGCCTCTTTGCCTTTTCAGGCTCAACACCTAACTCTACCAAAGACTTCAAAATTTTCTCCTCAGGCTCTCCATCCTTGACCATTTTTTCAATAATCTCAATAATACTCGCTTCAGACTTCGGCATCACTCAACCCTCACACTTTCCTCAAGCCTCTCGATACCTAAAGGAGTCTGCACATTAAAATATATTTTGGTTTGACCCCTAAAGGCAGGTAAAAAACTAAAATTAAACTCTTTACACTCCCCAGGCTTCAAAACTAAAGACTTTACCTCATTACGCTCAAGAAAAAAAATTCGATCATGAGACTCTTCAATTTTAACAGGCAACTCATAATTAGCAGTATTACAATACTCTAACATAAAAGTAAACCTTTGACCAAAAAAAACAGACTTGGGAAAATCAGTCCTAATGTAAGGCCTTTCAACAACCCTGAAAACAGACTTCTCAACCTTAGCATAAAAATCAGCATAAGCAACGATCCTAATTTCAGTAGCGGAAAAACCACTCAAATCAAGCCTAAGCTTATCCTTAGGACCCAAAGAAACAACCTCGGACTTTAACTCCCTACCAAGACGCGCGTCCAAAAAAGTCAAAGAAACATTATTAATAAGCCTATTAGTATTGTTCTTCAAAAAAAACTGCTTCTCACCAGAAAAACTATCATACTCCTCAACTATCTCAAAAGCAGCGTTAAACAAAAAAAGATAAGCAAACATCACAACAAAAGCAAGGTAAATACAACTCAACAAAACAAGCCTAAAAAAACGCTCGCTAATCATAATTATAACACACCCTCAAATATTTTTAGCTTACCACTTTGCACATCATCAATCAAAATTTTAGCAGCAGCAGAAATATCAGGCAAAGCACCACGCTTTAACTTTCCACGCACCAAAGCCAAAGACTCAAGCAAAGACTCAGGAGAAGAAGCACTAATATTATACAAAGACTTTACACCATTAGGATCACACTTCAAAACAAGCTTAGCAACATCAAGACCAACAGACTCAAGATCACTAATATCCTCAGAATTTTTAGAAGAAAGAACAACAAGCAAAGACTCGTCAAAATTCTCAACAGGAATAACACCAGGAGTATCAATCACAACAACATTAGAACTAACCCTAATGTTTTGCAAACCCTTTGTAAAACCAGCACGAAAAGAAGTAGGAGCACTCTTCTTACCCTTCAACAAATTAATGATACTACTTTTACCAGTGTTAGGATAACCAACAAAAGCAACCTTAATAGTTTTCCCAAAAGAAAACTTGGAAAGCAATTTCTTCAAAGCAACAACACCACGCCTAAGTTTAGCAGACATGAAAACACAATTACTACCGAAAGAACTCGCAATATTACGAACAAAAGAACTATCAACCAAATCAGACTTGTTAAACAAAAAAACTAAAGTCTTACCCTTTTCCTTGACAAACCCCTCAAGCTTCTTATTTCTACTCAAATTAGGAAAACGCGCATCAAGAACCTCAACAACAACATCAGCACTCTCAACCACCGACCTGACCAAACTCCAATAACTCATTACCTAAACACCCTAAAACCAAAATGAAAAAACAAATTAAAAAAATAAAAAGACAACAAAAAAAACAAGCCAAAAAGAACAAAATTACCAACAATAAAAAAGTGAAAAAGAACAAAAAACAAGAAAAAAACAACAAAACAAAGAAACAAAAAAACAAAAAAATAAAAAAAATTACCAAAACTCATAACAACTTCAAACCTCTCGTAAACTTATCAATCTCAAAGTCAGGAGCAGGACCAATACCAACGCAAGTAATAGAACCAGAAGAAACTTGAGTCTTACCAGCATCCTTCACCAAAGCACAAGGAAGAACATTCTTAGCACTATTATAAATTGCAAGAAGCTCTTCAAGACTACCTACTTTAAGAACAACCTTAGCTTGACCCTCAGAAAGCCAAGCATCTACCCAAACAGGATTAAAAGTCTTAGCCAACTCAAAAGCAGCCAAAGAAGCATGAGCAACCTGAGAAGCAATCTTGCCTTTAGCCATTCCTAAATCAGACCTAACAACAACAACCTGCTTGAAACCCATAACAAAAAATAGAAAACAACTCTAATTTAACACTTTTCAAAAAGCCTAAATTGCCTACCAACAATGACCTCAAAAGGCACAGAAACCTTTCTAGCCAAATCAAAAGAAATAGAATAATGCTTATTCTTAGAAAAACACGCAATAGGAACAAAAAACCAACCCTTGTTAGGAAACTTCCAAGCAACAAAAGTAGAACTACCAGACAAAGACTGCCACTTGAACAAATCAGACATTTGCTGCTCACTAATAACCAAATGCTTAGAACGCCAAGCCTTACACTCAAAAGACAAAACCTTGCCATTATTCAAAACAACAACATCAGGACAAGGCAACTGACTTTTCCCAGAACCAGCACTACGCACAACAGCAAAACCAGCACTAGAAAAAAGACGCATTAATTCACGCTCAGCACTAGCGCCTTTACCATAACGAGCCATAAAAAAATAACACTACACAATTTAAAATAAACCACAACAAAACAAACAAAAAAAAACAAAACCTAATAAAAACAAACCAAAAACCAATCCAATCAATTAATATATTTTTCTTTATAGCAAATAGAATAATGGCCTAAAAAAAGGCCAAAGAATCAGGTTATAAGCTTTGAATTTATTCTTAGGTTTTTGCGTGACACAAAAACAAGGCATAGAATTGGAAGTAATTCCAAACTCAAAAAAGTTCCAAATAATGGGAAAAAACCCATGGACAAAAAAAATAAGAATCAAGCTTAAATCAAAAGCGATAGACGGAAAAGCTAACAAAGAACTGATAACAGAACTAAAAAAAATACTGAAAACAGAAGTAATGATAATACAAGGACAAAAATCCAACAAAAAAACAATAATAGTAAACATGGATACAAACAAAGCCAAAGAAATAATTGAAAGCAAAACCTGATTCTGTAAAAAAATAAAAAAGGAGAATTCATTATGGCAAAAACATACTTGAACACAACAAAATACATAATAAAAATGAAATTCGAAATAGACGGAATAGTAGACAAACCAGACATAATAGGAGCAATATTCGGCCAAAGCGAAGGACTCTTAGGAGAAGAAATGGACCTAAAAGAACTACAAAAAAACGGCAAAATAGGCAGAATAGAAATAAACCATAGCACTTCAATGGGCAAAACAAAAGGAGAAGTTTACATACCAAGCTCATTAGATGTCGCAGAAACAAGCATACTAGCAGCAGGCATAGAAACAGTAGAAAAAGTAGGACCATGCGAAGCAAAGTTTGAACTAATAGACATAGAAGACACCAGAGCAAAAAAAAGGACAGAAATAAAAGACAGAGCAAAAGAAATACTAAAAAAAATCATGGAAAAAAACACACCAGAAATGCAAAACCTCTCAGAAGAAATAAGAGAAAAAGCAAGAGCATCAGAAATAATAGAATACGGCCCAGACAAACTACCAGCAGGACCAGACATAGAAAAAGAACAAGAAATAATAGTAGTAGAAGGAAGAGCAGACGTAATAAACCTACTAAAAAACCAAATAAAAAACGTCATAGGCATGAACGGATCAAACATAACAAAAACACTCATAGACTTAACAAAAAACAAAATAGTAACAGTATTCGTAGACGGCGACAGAGGAGGAATACTAAACGCAAGAAAACTAATGCAAATAGCAAAAGTAGATTACATAGCAAGAGCACCAGACGGCAAAGAAGTAGAAGAACTCACAAGAAAAGAAATACTATTATCACTAAAGAAAAAAGAACAAGTGCACCAGCAAAGATATACAGAAAGACCAAAAATACAAAGACAATACAAACACATGCCGAGAACAACACAAAGAACCTACACAAAACAACCATGGAAAACAACAACTTACAAAGAAACCACAAAACAAGAACTAACAAACCAAGAACAAGAAATATTCAAACCACACTTCGAAGAACTAAAAGGCACAATGAAAGCCAGAATAATAGACAACGAAAACCAAGTAATAAAAGAAATGAAAGTAAAAGACATAATGAAAGAAATAACAGAAATAAAAGGAGCAAAAGCAATAGTGTTTGACGGAGTAATAACAAACAGACTAATAGAAGCAGCAGAAAAAAATAATATAAAATACATTATAGGAGCTAAAAAAAGCAAAATAAAAGAAAAAGAAACAATAAAAACAATAACACTATAAAAAACAAAAAAAACTTCACATGTTAAAAAAAACAAGAGAAAAAAAGCTTAACAAAACAGAACTTAAAAAAAAACCAAAAAACCTTTTAAATTACTACGTTACTTTAATAATTCAAAGAAAACTATTTAAACAAAAAAGAGGTTTCTCTAAACATGAAAGCAATATTTGAAGTAATGACAATAGAAACAGATTGGAAACCACCATTCAAAAAAAACATTTACAACAAAGAATACGAAGCAAAAGAACAAGAAGGGTTTGACAGAATAAAAGGAAACGGAAACGATGAAGACGCATTCATAGTAGAAAAAATAAGCCACAACAAAACACTAATTAAATACAGCAGACTAATAACACTGAAAGACCCAACAAAAGCCAAGTTAGAAAAAGAAAGAAGAATATGGCTAGACATCGGAGAAAACCAACAATTCACATACCTATGGGGAGAAAAAGGAATTACAAAAACATTAACATACAAAGCAATAACAACAAAAGACGAAGAAGAAGAAGCAAAAAAAGAAATAGCAGAACAACTAATAAACCAAAACCAAGAAAACTAAAAACTAAGCTGTAAAACAATTTAAAAACCAAAAAAAACTAACAAAAAACAAAAAAATTATTCAAAAACAACAAAAACACAAAAACTAAAAGCTCTAACAAAGCACCAAAAAAAAAGACTTAACAACAAAAAACGATTTTAAAAAACAACATGGTTTCTGCAAAACACGGCCTACCAAAAGACTAAAAAAACAAGACATCACCAAAACTAAATATGTTCGAATTCCTAAAAAAGACAATCAACAACTTCACAAACAAAATAAAAGAAACAATAGGAAAAAAAAGAGAAGAAACACAAGAACAACAAAAAGAAGATATAATAAAAACAGAAACACTAACCCATGAAAAAACACAACAAACAGAAGAAAAACAAGAAGAAACAAAAAAAAACGAAGAACAAACAACAAGTAAAACAAAAACTACAGACAAAAAAGAAAAACAAGAAAAAAAACAAAAACACGAAACAATAAAAGAAGAAAAAAGAGAACTCAAAGCAAAAACAAACATAATAGAAAAAATCAAAGGAACAATAATAGGCAAAATAAAAATAACAGAAAAGGACACTCAAGACTTTTTTGACGAATTAGAACTAAGCCTTTTAGAAGCAGACGTAGAACAAGAAACCGCAAACGCAATAGTAAAACAACTAAAACAACAACTAATAGGAAAAGAAATACAAGCAAACCAAGACATCACAAAATTCCTGAAAGAAGAAATAAAAAAAGCAATAACAAAAATAATGGAAACAAAAACAATAAACATAATGGAAATGAAACAAAAACCGCTCAAAATACTATTTTTAGGACCAAATGGAGCAGGCAAAACAACAAGCATCGCAAAAATAGCGCACATGCTAAAAGAAAAAGGAAAAACAAGCATAATAGCAGCAAGCGACACTTTCAGAGCAGCATCAATTGAACAATTAGAAGAACACGCAAAAAAAATAGGAATAAAAGTAATAAAACAAAATTATGGCTCTGACCCAACAGCTGTAGCATACGATGCAGTAAAAGCAGCAGAAGCAAAACAAATAGACATAGTATTAATAGACACAGCAGGAAGACAAGAAACAAACAAAAACCTTATAGAAGAACTAAAAAAAATTGAAAGAGTAATAAAACCAGACCTAAAAATATACGTAGCAGAAGCATACACAGGACAAGCACTAATAAACCAAATAAGAGAATTTGACAAAGCAATAAACATAGACGCAATAATACTAACAAAAATAGACACAGACACAAAAGGCGGAACAGCAATATCACTATTATACAACTTAAAAAAACCAATAATTTACGTAGGCACAGGCCAAAAATACCAAGACTTAGAAGAATTCAAACCAGAATTCATAATAGACAAAATAATATAAAAAAAAGACAAAAACAAACGCAAAAAAAAACGACTAAAAGACCAAAAAACACAAATTAAAAGCAAAACTCTACAAAACAAATATAACTATTACCAAAGCAAAATAGCATAAAGCACCTGTGGTGTAGTGGTTAGCATCAGAGCCTTCCAAAAAGAAAGATTGAAGAAAGCTCTTGGCCCGGGTTCAAATCCCGGCGGGTGCATTTCAATAAACATAGTATTTAGGTTACAAAAAGAGCAACATGAAGCACGAAAAAGCACGAAAAATAGGATTAGAAAGAATATACCGATTATTTGAATTAGCAGAACAAGAATTTGAAAAAAAACCAGAGAGAAGCAAAAGATACGTAGAAATAGCAAGAGAAATAAGCAAAAAAACAAAAGCAAAAATACCAAAAGAACTAAAACAAAAATTCTGCAAAAAATGCAATTCACACCATATACAATAGTAGAAATTTTCATAATCGTCTAGACGACTTCTGTTATTGTTATGCATCCTATTGCGCATCTGCAATAGTAGAAAATATGTTCTCTAGTTTTTCCAATAGGTTTCAACTCAAACCTTATGGTTTTTTGGAGACTATATTGGTTTGTAAAATCACCCCAAATTTGATGCGTATCATCGTTAAGTGTTTTCAATTTTATCACTTTTGATAAATACCTCATAAATAATTTATAAAATATTTTATGGCGGATTGCCAGTGTAGCAAAACTTGAACATTTTAGTAAATTATCAATAAAACATTTGTTGCTTTTAGATTTTGCTTTAATGTTTTTTCAACTATAAATTTGATTTTTTATTGTTGTTAAGGCAATTAAAAGAAAATTTTAAGCAATTAAAAAAATTTCGAATATTATAGAAATATTTATAAATAAACTGATTTATAGTTTAATAGCATGTTAAAGTCTGAAATAGCGATTTTGGAAGTTTTGAAAGGTGCCAAAACTCAAAAAGAAATAGCAAACAAAATGAAAATTTCTTTGAGCACTGTAAATCATGCATTAAAGCCTTTGGAAAGGATAGGAGCAATTGAAAAGCGAAAATTTGGGTTTAAGTTGATTGACAAAGAAAAAGCACTTGTTTTATTAGCAACTCAAAGAAATCTTGAAAAAGATGTTATTTATAAGACAAGAGCTGAAATGCCAGTAAGTGAAATTGAGAAACAAATGCCTTCAGAAATAATTTTTACTGCTTACACCGCTTACAAACTAAATTTTAAACAAGTTCCTGCTGATTATAGTGAAGTTTATATTTATGCAGACGAAAAAGACGTGCCTGAATTAAAGAAAAGATTTCCTGAAAAAGACGGCCCCGCAAATTTGATCGTGCTCTCAAAGCCAAAAATTTTTTTTGAAACAAAATTTGTTTCTAATTATCTATTGTTTGTTGATCTATGGAATTTAAAAGAGTGGTATGCAAAAGAATTCTTGAAATCATTGAAACAAAAAATTGGGTTAGAACAATGAGAAAGGAAGAGTTTTGGCATGAAAGCCTTACTGAGGAAAGTTGGAAAAAACTCCAAGAATTGGCAAAAGAAATTCAAGTAATTGTAATTGGCGGTTGGGCAGTCTGGCTCTGGACAAAACAACATAAAAGCAAAGACATTGATATAATAGTTGATTTTGAAGAACTCGCAAAACTAAAAGAAAAATATTATTTAGAAAAAAATGATAGGCTAAAGAAATACGAAGTAAAATTAGAAGGCTTTGACATTGACGTTTACGTTCCTTTTTACTCAAAACTTGCTATTCCGATTGAGTATTTACTTAAAGAAAAAGTATTAATTGAAGGAATAAAAACAGTCTCGTGCGAAGCTCTTTTGATACTTAAACAAGGAGCAGAAATTGAAAGACAAAATACGACCAAAGGCCAGAAAGACCTAATTGACTTATTAACATTACTAATTTATGCGCCTATTAATTTCAAAAAATATTTCCAATTATTAAAAACTTTCAAAAAAGAAGAATTTGGAAAAGAACTTACAGATACTATAAGAAAATTTAATGTAAATGATTCTGAAAAATATTTAGGAATAAATTATAGGGACTTTTTAAAAAAGAAAAAACAATTACTAGAACAAATAAAAAAATCAAGATTGAGCCAGTAATAACTGAGCCACACAACAATAACATTTTTCATCTACAATAGTAGAAATTTTCATAATCGTCTAGACCTAAAAACCACTAATCAACAATTCATTTAAAAATTTGCCTTTAATCGCCAAAATAAACGATTTCAAAAAAAAAACAAGGTTTCATAAAGACCGAGGTTTGCAAAAATAAAAAATTTAACACGCAAACAAACTACCTAACAAAATCAACGACAAAAACAATTAAACAAGAACGACTTAACAAAAAGCAAGTAAGAAAAACACAAGCCGAAAAAGTCAAGCAACACGTTTTTAAACATTATTAAAGCACAACTAAATAAGCTTCTAATTTTAAAAAGAATTGGAAGTTTTTCCGTAAAAAGACGGAATAAAACAAAGCCAGTTTGCCCCGAAAGGGGATTAAAACAAACAGGCAAAAGGGTGTACAAATGGGAATATACGACGTACCAATAGACGAATTACTAAAAAAAGTAGCAGAAGAATTCAAAACAAAAATAAAAAAACCAGAATTCACAAAGTATGTTAAAACAGGCCAAAACAGACAAAGAGCACCAAACAACCCAGACTGGTTCTACCTAAGAATGGCAAGCATACTATACAGAATTTACAAAGAAGGAGCATTAGGAACAGGAGCCCTGAGAGCATATTACGGCGGAAGACAAAACAGAGGGGTAAAACCAGAGCACAAAAAAAAAGCAAGTGGAAAAATAATTAGAGTCTGCCTACAAACACTAGAAAAAGAAAAACTCGTAAAAAAAGACAAGAAAGGCAGAACAATAACACCACAAGGAGAAAAACTACTTTATACTAAAGCAAAAGAAATAGAAAAAACACTAAACAAAGAGGAAAAAAATGAATGAAGAAGAATTAAAACAAAAAAAATTAGAAGAACTAAAACAAGCATACTTGAAAGAACAAGAAGAAAGACAAAAAGAAATAGAGGCAGAACTACAATCAATGATAATACTAAAAAGATACGTAGATGAAAAAGCCATAGAAAGACTAGCAAACGTAAAATTAGTGAATAAAGAACTATATTTCAAAGCATTCAATGCAATAATCCAAATGGCACAAAGAGGATACATAAGAAACAAACTCAACGACGAACAAACAAAAGAAATATTAATGAAACTCAAACCAACAAAAGAAATTACTATAAAAAGAAAGTGATCAAAATGGGAAGAAAAACAAAAAAAGAAAAAGAGTTTTTAATAACACAAAGAAAAAAAACAGGAGCCAGCCTAACAGCAGCCCCAGTATGGATAATGCAAAAAAAAGGAGAAAGAATTTACAATAAATATGCAAGAAGACACTGGAGAGAAACTTCTTTCGGAAAAGTATACAGAAAAAAAACTAAAAAAACAAAAATAAAAAGCGGACACAAAAAGAAAAGTGCAAGACTATTGCCAAAAAAAACCAGAACAACGAGGGATGCTAAATGAAAGGTGAAATTGCAGAATACACTATAAACTTAGCAAAGGCATTTTTATACCAACAAAAGAAAAGACAAACAAAAGCAAACAAAGTAATAAAAGACTTCGTAAAAAAACACACGAGAGCCAAACAAATTAAAATAACAAACGAAGTAAATCAAGAAATAAATAAAAACTCACTCAATATACCGAGAAAAATAAAAGTAAAAATACTAAAAGAAGGAGAAACAGCAAGAATTTTCTTGGCAAAAGGAAAAGAACTTGAAAACTATTTAAAAAACAAAGAAAAAAACGAACAAAAAACAAAAGAAAAAGAACAAAAACAAGAAGAAAAAACAACAACCAAAACAGAAAATACTGAAAAAGAAGAAAAACAAAAATTAGAAGAAAAAAGAGAAATTGAAAAAACGGCAGAAGCAATAGAAAAGAAAAGAAAAATAAAATGAAAGGGACAAAAATGGAATTCTTGAAAGGGACAATAAGAAATAGCCCTTACATAGGAGTATTCAGCACTACAACAGAAGAATACACATTAATACCGCCAGGCACAACTGAAAAAGAAGAAAAAGAAATACAAAAGACACTACAAACAAAAACAATAAAAACAACAATAGGAAACTCACCATTAATAGGAATACTAGCAAAAGGGCTTGGAAAAAAAATAGTAGTTTCAAGTTTAATAGAAAAACACGAACTAAAAAAACTAAAAAACGAAGGAATAAAAGTTTTGGAAATAGACGCAAAAGGATTCACAGCGTTAGGAAACTTAGTAAATTGGAACTCAAAAGCAGGAATTGCTAGCCCAAACATAGGGAAAAAAAACATGAAAAAAATAAGTGAATTCTTAGAAATCGAAATAACGGAAATGCGCTTTACATGTACTGAACTAGTAGGAAGCGCCATAGTAGTAACTAATAAAGGCTTTATCTGTCATCCAAATATAACAGAACAAGAATTCAAAAAAATAGAAAAAATTTTTGGAGTAAAAGGAATACCAACAACAACAAATTTCGGAGACTTGTTTGTAGGAAACACCGCAATAGCAAACACGAAAGGAATAATAGTTGGAAAAAACACATCAGGAATAGAAATGTCAAAAATAGACGAGGCGCTAAGGTGACCAAAATGCAAAACTTCAAATACCAAATAAAAGGAAGATACAAAAAGAAAAAAGAACAAGAAATATCCTTCAATACACAAGTAATAGCAAACAACGAAAAAAATGCAAAAGAAAAAGCCCTTGCAAACATAGGGTCAAGACACAAAGTGCAAAGAAACCACATAAAAATCGAAACAATACAAAAACTGGAGGACTAAAAAATGGAAGAAAAAAAAATAACACTTACAGGAAACCAAATAATCCAACTAATAAACCAAGAAAGACAAAAATTAGAAGAAATAAACACAAGACTCAACGCCTTGACAAACATGAAAAATGAATTAACAGGCACAACACAAAGTATTCAAGAAATTTCAAAAAACAAGAAAGGCACAAAAATGCTTGTTTATTTAGGTTCTGGGGTTTATACTGAAACCGCAATAGAAAACAACACAGACATAATAACGACAATAGCAGACAATGTATTCAAAGAAAAGAAAATAACAGAAATGACAAAAATATTAGAAAAAAGAATGGAAAACATAGATAAAGCACTAAAAAAAAGTTTGGAAGAACAAGCAAAAACAATACAACGAATAAATCAATTAGAAAACATTTTAGAAGCAGGAAAAAGAGCAATAATAGAAAAAAAAGCAAAAGAACAAGCGTAAATTCCTAATTACAAAAAAAACCTAAAGAAACAACAGAAAAACACTAACCTGTTTAAAACCCAATAAATAAAAATACACTAATTTAACTAATTTTTCTTTCTAAACTTCAATATGAAAGGTTTTTGGATAGTTATTGAAGGCATAGACGGATCAGGAAAAGGAACATTAGCACACGAAATTAAAGAATGGGCATTAAAAAACGGCATACCGCAAAAAAAAATTGTGCTAACAGCAGAACCAACAAAAAGCAACTACGGAAAAAAAATAAGAAAAATTTTAGCCGACCAAACAAAAACCAACACTAACGAACTATATGAATTATACATCAAAGACAGAAAAGAACATTTGAAAAACAAAATTATTCCATCTCTTGAAAAAGGAAAATTGATTATATGCGATCGCTTCAAGTATAGCACATTAGTATACCAAAGCCTACAAGGAATAGATTTTGAAAAAATTATTGCAATTCACAGAGACATGCCTTTGCCAAACATAGTATTTATTTTAGATTTGCCAGTTGAAATAGCCCTAAGCAGAATAAAAAAAAGAACAAAAAAAGAATTTTTTGAAACAAAAAACTTTCTTGAAAAAGCACGAGAAAAATTTCTTGAACTAAAAACTCTTTTACCTAAAGAAAACATACAAGTAATAGATGCTTCAAAAGAAAAAAACGACGTAAAAGAAAAAGTCATAAAAAAATTAGAACAAACAGACTTACTAAAAAGAATTGCGACCGCCGGGGATTGAACCCGGGCCTCGACCTTGGCAAGGTCGAATCCTAACCACTAGACTACGGTCGCTGATTAAAAGTATTTTTGAGATGGTTTTAAATTCTCTTTGTGAGAACAAGACCCAAAGAAAATATTACTATTAACACTAATAATGCTATTTGTGCAAAACCAACCCAATTAAAAGATTGGAAAAAATCCAACACAGGATCGTTAGACTTGTTTTCTGCCAAAGAAACTTGAGAATTAATAGGTTCTGACTCGCTCCTTTTAACTTCTTTTTGCATTTCGTGCTTTTTATCCACGAACTCCAAATGAAACTCCTGATCCTTAACACCAAAAACCTTTACTATTAAAACACCTACAACCAAAGGAACTTCCAATTTCTCTTTTGCCAAAATATCTTTTACTTCAAACTCTTTCTCAACAACAACTTGATTATCATGAATTGCACTCACCTTAAACTTCTGAACGCTGCCGCTAAAATTCTCAAAATTCAAACTCAATATTATTTTACTATCTATTACTTCAGGTACTAATTCAGTAACCTTAGCTTCGCCAACTCCAGCTTCGCCAATGTTAGATATCGTTATCTGCTTCTTGTCATTACTGTCAAAAGAAATAGCAAGTATTTCATAAGTGTATTCTTTATCAACTACTTCTTTATTTGGAGTAATCAAATTCCAAACTTTTAAAGCACTCTCCTTTCCATTCAACACAAACAATTTTGTTTTTTCTGAAGATTTAAAGTCTTTATGAGCAAAAACATTCAAAGGCACAATCAAACTATTTTCAGTCAAATTTTGAAGCTGAACTTTTATTACAATTGGTTTATTCGGCAAAGCTTTTTCAGGCACTAACAAAGCAGTACTAGTATTTTTTTGGAATAAACCAATTTTTTTAATTTCTACTTTTGGCTCACCAAAAAACACATCAACTTCTATAGGCTTCATACTTTTTGTCTTTGTTATAATATCAACAGACTCGTTAATATCTTTTGTCTTTGAAAAAGGGATATGCGCAGCATCAACATAACCTACTTCTGCAAAAGTAGAATCAACAGGCAACCAACCAGTGCTTGGAGAATAAGCTTCAATCCAACCATGATTACCAAATGTTTCTCCGTCAAAACTTATTCCACTGACATACCTTACAGGAACGCCGTTTGCCCTCAAAAGAGCCCCAGTTAAATTCGCAAACTCATCACAAACACCACGCTTAGACTTGAAAGTCTCCTTGGCAGTAGCAGTTATTTTATAATAGTTATCTAAATCGTAAACTATGTTATTATGCACCCACTCGCTTGTCAAAGAAATTGTCTCTAAAAAAGAAATAGACTTAAATTGAGAAGCAAAAGCCTTTAGTTCAAAGTCATTCGACTCCATGTTTTCTGAAGCTTGAACATAATCTTTGTAATCAGATAATTCCTTTACCAAATTATAGTCACCAACAATGCCGACTCTTGACTTACTCTGAACATGCATTTTTCTAACAATCGTGAATTTAGGCTCGTCAACATACTCAAACAAATCAGAAAGCTCAAAAGTAGAGTATTCTAAATCCCCAACATTAGTAACCTTTGGATAGAATCTTTTACCTTGAATCTCCAAATATTCTTCAATTATTTCCCAACTCAAGCTTTCAGACTTAACAGGCCTCAAAACACTTACTTCTAACTTATCGCCTTTATTTATAGTACCATAAAAAGAACCAAATAAACTCTGAGTCAATTCAGCATCCATATAATTTATTATTTTTGGATCTATGGGTTCGAAACTATAAATTATAGTGAATTGAAAAAATAGAACTAAAAATATTAAGCTAATTAAAGCGACTTTCATAATTTTTTTAGAGAGCTTGATTTTTTATTTTGATTGATGGGCCGAGCAGGAATCGAACCTGCGACCTCATCGGTGTAAACGATGTGTCATAACCACTAGACCACCGGCCCTTTGAAAAAGTACAAAACATTGATAGAATTTCCTAAAGGTAAAAATTTAAACATGGCGTGCCAATCGCAAACTAATAATATGATTTATAAACATTTGTAAGGCTTGATTGTTAAAAGTGATTTTATGAAAGTTTCAGAACTAAAGCCAAAGTCAAGCGTTCCTGAAATAGTATTAGAAATAGTATCAAAAGGAGAAATAAGAAAATGGGTAAACGAAAGAGGCTCAGGAACAGTTTGCAACTGCGCAGGCAAAGACGAAGATGGAACAGAGATCTCCATAAGCCTTTGGAACGAACAATGTGAATTAGTTAACGAAGGAGACAAAGTAAAAATATCAAACGGATGGTGCAACGAATACAAAGGCCAATTACAATTATCAACAGGCAAAGCAGGAACAATAGAAATACTAAACAAATGAAAAACAGAACTAAACAAAGAAAAAGCCTTAAAAACAAACAAATAAACTATAGTAAAAAAACTACAAAAACTACTTTGCTCTTCTCTTTGCAAAAGGCCTTACAACAGCCTCTGACTTTTCAAAAGACTCTTTTTTAGACCTACTAACTTCCTCTACAGGCAAAGTCAAATAATCACTACGATAAAACATCCACGCAACAAAAATTACAGCCAACCAAAAAAACAAATTAGCAATTGGCACTAACAAACCCTGCCAAAATTGCCTAATAGTCAATTGCCTATTAGAAGGCCTTACAACAACACCGGTAGAATTATACAAGTTATTAGCACAAATAGAAAATTCCAATTTACCTTCATCAGTAGTATAATCAACATTCTTCTCACAATCAATATACGCCCTCAAATTATCCCAAGAATCAAACATTACAGAAGAAGCATGAAAAAACATTAAAACAGCCCAAACCAAAGCAAAAGAACCAATTAGCTTAGGCAAATGAACATCTTTACTACCAATCCTCAAATAAAAAAAACGCCTCATAAAAACACACAATACTATTAACATTTTTAATATATAAACCTTGAGGACTTAACAAAAACTACAAACAACAAGAAAAAAAACAATAATAACAAAAAATAACAAAAAGGACTGAAAAACAAAAAAAAATAAATAATACGACTGCTTTATCCTATTGAGACAAAGTGAAAAAATGAACATATCACAAATAAAACAATTGCTAACAAAAGAAAAAGGCTCGCTGGCAGAAAGACTTTTAAAAAACAAATACAAAAAGTTAATAGAAGCAAGAAATAAATACTATGAAATCCTAGTAAAACAACCAGGAAACCAACAAACAGATTTTCCAAAAAGAGAAAACCTAACAGAACAACAAGCCGAAGAAATAGCCCAAATAATACAATTATTCCAAAAAGAACAAAACAACACAAAACCAAAACAAAACACCGACAAAAAAAAAGACCAAAACGAAAACACAAGAGAATTTATACAAAGATTAAAAAACAACATCAACGAAAAAGAAACAAAAAAAGAAATAATGAGACATTATGAAGAAATTAATAGAATAATAGATGGAATAGAAGTCGAAATATACACAAAAATTACGAATAAAAGACCAAGACTGACAATGAAAGAAAAATTAAAATTAGCATGGCTAAAAGCAATTAACAAAATTAGAAAGGCAAAAAGAAGATTAAGGCTATTTTAACATAAAAGATTTAAAAAACCCGAAAAACAAAAAAAAGACATATAAACCAGTTATTTCAAAATTAAACAAAAAATAACAACAAAAAAGCCAAAATAAACGCAATAAAGCGTTTTGTTAGAGAGTTAGAATAGAATGCTTTAAATATTTCCTAAGCAGCATAATAATAGGGGTTGGATTAAAGCAAATAACAGCTTCTACGAGCGTTTCGCTTTTATTTGCTGAAATTTGCTTCCTACTCACCAGAATGGAGGTTGCATATAATGAATTACAAAGAAAATAGAGGAAAACCAAGGCATGGCCCAATACCAGTAAAAGAAGGTGACGAATACGATGTCACAATAGAAGGTATTGGAGAAAAAGGAGACGGAATCGCAAAAGTCCAAGGTTATGTTATAATAGTGCCAGGAGTACAAAAAGGCGATAACGTCAAAATCAAAATAAAAGCAGTGAGAGGAAAAGTAAGCTTTGGCGAGGTTATTTCAAAAAAAGAAAACGAACAAAGCACAGAACAAACGGAGGGATGAACATGGTTGACCTAAGCGAACTACTTGGAATAGAAGCTACTGAAGAATTCAGACAAAAACTCTTGAAAGCAGAATTCAGAATGAGAAAAAAGCAACCAGAAGCATGGACAAAAACAAAGTACAGACCATACGCTAATTTCAGATCAAAGAAAAAAGAAGAAATAACAGAAACAATAAAAGCCTAAAAACAATCGGGGAAACAAATTCCCCGAAAAAACTAATTCAAACAAACAAAACAATTCTGATTAGAGTAAAATAGGCAAAACTGAAAACAACTAATAAAAAAAACTACGGCACTTAAAAAAAAAGCAAAAAAAATTAGTGGAAAGCAACACAAAAAAAAACTTATAAAACAACTAAAAAAAATAACAAAAAAAACAATTTCTAAAAAAACAAAAACAACACAACCAATTTTAATTACTTAACAACAAAAAAAAAGTATGGACTTAGGAGAATCGTTAAGAAACGCACTAGAAAAACTAAGAAACTCAAGCAAAATAGACAAAGAAACAGTAAAAGAAACAATAAAACAAATACAAAGAGCACTAATCTCAGCCGACGTTGAAATTGCATTAGTAATAAAACTAAGCAAAGAAATAGAACAAGAAGCCTTTAAAGACCTGCCGGAAAACATTAACAGGAAAGAACACGTAATAAAAACCACTTACGAAAAATTAGTTGAAATATT
The DNA here is from genome assembly GCA_038895675.1 of Candidatus Iainarchaeum sp. Taxonomy (GTDB): domain Archaea; phylum Iainarchaeota; class Iainarchaeia; order Iainarchaeales; family Iainarchaeaceae; genus CABMIU01. The sequence goes on along the minus strand of JAWANB010000002.1, from coordinate 7,408 downwards.
AGGAGAAAAAACGAGCCCGCCAGAAGACCCAAAAAAAATATTGTTAGTAGGTCTTTTTGGAAACGGCAAAACAACAACAGCAGGAAAACTCGCAAAATGGTACCAAAAAAGAGGCAAAAAAACAGGATTAATAGCAGCAGACGTTTTCAGGCCAGCAGCAACAGAACAACTTAGAACAATAGCAAAAAACGCAAAAGCAGAATTTTACGGAAACGAAAAAGAAAAAGACCCAAAAAAAATAATTAAAGAAGGACTACAAAAACTAAAAGACTGCGACCTCATAATATGCGACTCCGCTGGAAGAAGCGCCTTAGACGAAGAACTAATAAAAGAAATAAAAGAAATAAACAACGAATTCCAAGCAGAACACAAGTGGTTAGTGATAGGAGCAGACATAGGACAATTAGCAAAAAAACAAGCACAAGCATTTCACGAAGCAATAGGAATAAACGGAGTAATACTAACACGAACAGACGGAAGCGCAAAAGGAGGAGGAGCACTCGCAGCATGCAAAGCAACAGGAGCAAAAGTCTACTTTATAGGCACAGGAGAAAAAATAGACGACATTCAAGAATTTGACTCAACAAGATACCTAAGCAGAATAATGGGCTACGGAGACCTACAAACCCTAATAGAAAAAGCAACAGAAATACAAGAAGAAATAGAAGAAATAAACATGACACAAAATGACTTTACACTACAAACTTTTTACACACAACTAAAAGCCACAAAAAAAATAGGACCACTAACAAAAATCATGGAACTAATGGGTCTAAGCAGAAGCATACCAAAAGAAATAGCAGAAATAGGAGAAAAAAAACTAAGAGATTACGGAAACATAATAGACTCAATGACACCATACGAAAGACAACACGCAGAAATGCTAAACAAATCAAGAATAGCGAGAATAGCAAAAGGCTCAGGCAAAACACAAGAAAGTGTAAGAGAACTACTATCAAACTTCAAAAAAATGAAAAAAATGTACAAAGAACTAACAAAAGCAACAAGCCAAGAAAATATAAGAGAAAACAACTTAGAAGCACTACAAAAAAAAGTGTTAGGAGCAATGAAAAAAAAGAAAAAATTCAAATTAAGGTGAAAAATTGATAGAAACAATAAGAACAATAACACTAATAACAGCAACAGGAATAGCAGCATACACTGACTATAAAACAGGATACATATACGACACAATAACAAAACCACTAATTCTAATAGGAGCAATACTAAACATAATAGAAAACAATTACTACGCTTTTTTACTACCAATAATAATTTACGTAATAGGTTACTTACTTTACAAAACAGGTAAAATAGGAGGAGGAGACGTAAACCTATACACAGGAATAGCAATGATAATGCCAAGCGAAAACAATAGTTTCATAATAAACTCAATACTATTCGCAACAATCACAGCAATAACATACGTATCAACATACTATACCATAAAATACGCACAAAAAAGAATAGAAATAGAAATAAACAAAGACAACATAAAAAAAGCAATTATATTAGGAACACTAATAACAGCATATACTATAATAGCACTAATAACACCAACTAACAACACGATAAAAACAATAGCACAAATTACTTACATACCACTAATTTTAGGCTGTATTTACATAGCACTAGAAAAAGGAATAAAAAAAGAATTTTTCCTCAAAGAAATAAAAACAAGTGAAGCAGAAGAAGACGAAATAATAGCAAAAGAATTCATAGATAAAAAAACAATGGACAAAACAAAAAACCTACTAAAAGAAGTAATGCAACCAAAAGAAATAAAAGAACTAGAAAAAATAGGAATAAAAAAAATACTAGTTTATAGAGACCTGCCAAAATTCGGACCATTCATATTCATAGGAACAATAATAGCACTAACAATGCCAATAATATAAAAAAGCACCAACAAAAAAAAAGGAAAAAGCATGGACAAAAAAATAAAAGAAAAGTTCATGAAAATAGCACTCAAAATAGCAAAAAAAAGTTTAGGAAAAACAAACCCAAACCCAATGGTTGGAGCAATAATAGTAAAAAACAACAAAATAATAAGTAGAGGATGGCACAAAAAATACGGAAAAGAACACGCGGAAGCAGAAGCAATAAAAAAAGCAGGAAAAAAAGCAAAAAATTCAACAATGTTTGTAACGTTAGAGCCATGCAACCATTATGGAAAACAACCACCCTGCACAAAAGCAATAATAAAAGCAGGAATAAAAGAAGTCTACTATGCAATGAAAGACCCGAACAAAAAATCAAAACAAGGAGCAAAAGAACTAAAAAAACACGGCATAAAAACTAATTTAGGACCCTGCACAAAAGAAGCTGAAGAACTAAACGAAGTTTTTATAAAAAACATAAAAGACAAAGAATGCTTTTTCACACTAAAAATAGCCACGACAAAAGACTTTTACATAACATGGGGGGACAAAAAAAAGAAAAAAATCACAGGAAAAAAAGCCAACGAATTCACACAAAAACTAAGAAAAATACACGACGCAATAATAGTAGGAGTAAACACAATAATAAAAGACAACCCAAAACTAACATACAAAAAAAACCAAAAAGAAAACCCGATAAGAATAATACTAGATACAAAAGCAAGAACACCAATAAAAGCACAAACTTTAAAACAAAAAGGCACAACAATAATAGTCACAACAAAAAAAGCAAAACACAAAAAAATCTTACGACTAATCAAAGCAGGAGCAAAAATAATTATTGCAAAAGAAAAAAAAGGAAAAATAGACATAAAATGGTTGAAAAAAAAATTATACGAAATAGGAATATGCTCAGCACTAATAGAACCAGGGCAAAAATTAGCAAGCACACTAATAGAAGAAAAACTATTTGACAAAATGTATATTATAATATCACAAAAAAAAGTCCGAAAAGGACTAAAAGCATTCAAAACAAAAAAAGAAATAAAAGCAAGACTAAAAGACTTTAAATGGCTTGGCAAAGACATGGTTTTTGAAATGGTGAAAAAATGAGAATAGCAATAACAGGAAGCAACGGCATGATAGGAAAAATACTAACAAAAAACTTACAAGAAAAAGGACACGAAATAGTAGAATGCACAAAAGAAAAAAACAATATAATGGACAAAGAAAACCTAAAAAAAGCATTCAAAGGATGCAAAATAGTAATTCACTTGGCAGCACAACTAAACGAAAATGCCAACGACCTTTGGGAAATAAACGTCAAAGGAACAGAAAACTGCTTAGAAGCAGCAGAAGAAGCAAAAATAGACCAATTCATATACGCAAGCACAGCAGGAGTCTACGGATTACAACCAGGACTAAAAGATGAAACAACACAACCAAAACCAGAAACAAAGTATGAAAAAAGCAAGTACGAAGCAGAAAAAAAAGTCCAAGAAAGACAAGAATTGTTTCACATAACAATATTGAGACCAGCAATCATAGTAGGAGAAAATGAATACTGGAAAAAAATAATAGAAAAAATAAAAAAAAATTACCCAATAGTAGGACAAGGCAAAAACATTTGGCAAATGATAACAGCAAAAGACACGGCAAAAGCATTCGAGTTTTGTTGCAACAATGAAAATTGTTATGGAGAAACTTTCATAATAGCACATCCAAAAAAAATAACATTAGAAGAACTAGTGAACACAATAAGAAAAGAACTCGGAATGAAAAAAGTAAAAAAAATACCATTATGGTTAGGAATGACAATTGCAGAAATAAACCAAATACTGAAAATATCAAAAGACATAAACAAAGCATACATACAAAGAATGCAAGCTGAAAGAAACTACTCAACACAAAAAATAGAAAGCATTGGCTGGAAAGCAGAACAAGACCCAATAAAAGAATTAATAAAAATAACAAAAAAAATCTGAATCAACGCTTGGCACTAGAAAGCTTTTCAAAACCGGCTTTTCTTACAGCCTCAACTATTTTTTGCAAAACCGACTTGGCTTTAGAAAGGTCATCAGAATGATCCTCAATAGCAGTTCCTATATGAACAATGTCAGCACCAGCCTTTACACACTCAAAAGCAAGCTTCTCATCTCTAACACCACCAGCAACAACCAAAGGCACCTCAATAAGACTTTTAGCATAAGAAATCATTTCCGGCGGAGCAGGAGAATCAGAACCGCCACCAGACTCCAAAATAACTAACTGAGAACCCATGTATTGACCAGCAAGAGCAGAAATCCCAGCCAAGTAAGGCAAATCACGAGGGATAGGCTGAGCCCTACCAACCCAACCCACAGCCCTGCCAGGCTCAACAATAATATAAGAAGTAGAAATAACCTCAAGCCCTGTTCTTTTAATAGGATAAGCAGAAGCTATTTGAGCACCAGAAATATAATAAGGATCAGTACTATTAAGCATGTACATAAAATAAATAGCATCAGCATGCTTACTAATGCTTGCAATATTACCAGGAAAAAGAATAACAGGCAAAGAGCAATTCTGCTTTATCTGAAGAATAGTACTATCCAAAAGTTCACCTTGCGCACCAACAGAACCACCAACACAAACAGCATCAACACCGACTTCCTCGGCAATCTTAGAAATTTTCCCAGCCAACAAAGGACTCTGGTTAGGAGGATCAATAACCAAAAAAACCAAAGCACCCTTTTCACTAATACCCTTCAAAATACCCTTGTAAACTTTCTGCTTGTTCATGCTCAAATATGAATAAACAAGCATATAAAAAGATTATTTGTACAAAAAAACAAACAAAGTAAACTCAAAAACGAAAACTACAACCTAAAAAAAAGAAAATAAAGAGGATTTAATCCTCTACATCCTCAATGCCCCTCTCTGTCACCCTATAAATCGCCTCACCATCAGGCAAATGAGGACTATCAACAAGTTTTGCCACTCTCTTATCATCCTTACTTTTCCTCAAATAAAGCCTTGTCTTGCTCGCGTGCCCCACAATATTACCACCTATAGGAGCAGTAGGATCGCCAAACAAAACATCAGGCCTTTCCAAAACTTGATTAGTCACTAAAACAACAATATTATACATCTCAGCAAGCTTCTGCAAAGTCCTCATATGCTTATTGAGTTTTTGCTGTCTCTCTGCAAGAGTGCCTCTACCAACAAACTCAGACCTGAACTGAGAAGTCAAAGAATCAACAATAATCAACTTGATGTTCTTCTCCTTAATCAACTCGTTTGCCTTTTCAGCAAGCAAAATTTGATGATCACTATTATAAGCTCTCGCAACAAAAATGTTCTGCAAAACCTTTTCAGGATCAAGACCCTGAGCCTCGGCAATAGCCTGAATTCTCTCAGGCCTAAAACTATTCTCAGAATCAATGTAAAGACAAGCACCATCAAGACCGCCTTTTTCTACAGGCAATTGAACAGTAACAGCAGTTTGAAAACACCACTGAGTTTTACCACTAGCAAATTTACCATAAATCTCAGTAATGCTCTGAGTCTCAATACCACCGCCCAAGAGATTATCAACTTCCTTACTACCAGTAGTAAGCCTACCAACATGCTTACGCTTCTCAGCAATATCCGCAGCAGACTCAAAACCCATTTCAAGAGCATCACGCGCAGCATTAATAGCCTTAGTAGCAGTGCCCTCACCCAAACCAGCAATTTCCATTAACTCAAGAGGAGAAGCAACAGCAATAGACTCAAGAGTCTTATAACCAGCATTAATAAGCTTTTCAGCAGCCTGAGGACCTACACCGGGCAAATCCTCAACTTCTTTTATTTCTTTATCTTTCGCCATAAAAAAACCTCCGACAAAAGGCTTTCTAAGCACTAGCCAATTGGCTTTGGCCGCTCAATGCCTTATGCTAATAAAAAACCCACGCCCAAATTCTTAAATAAGTAACCAACCAAAATGCCAGTGCAAAAAAAAGTGAGAAAATGGAAACAGAAGAAATAATAAACAAAATAGCAACAAAAACAGGAAAAACCAAAGAAGAAATACTTGAACTAATTCACACAAAAAAAAACAAGTTTTCAGGACTACTAACAGAAACAGGAGCAGCAATAATAGTAGCAAGAGAACTACAAGTAAAAATCATGGAAGAAAACGAAACACCAAAAATAACAGAACTAAAAACAGGAATGAAAAACATAGACCTAAAAGCCACTATCACAAAAATATTTGAACCAAAAGAATTTGAAACAAAAGGAAACAAAGGAAAAATACAAAACATTTACCTGAAAGACGAAACAGGCCAAACAAGACTAACACTATGGAACAAAGAAATAGAAAAATACGAAACCAACAAACTAAAAGAAGGAGACATAATAAAACTCACAAACATAAAAATCACAGAATACAAAGGAGAAAAACAAATAAACATGAACTACAACAGCACAATAGAAAAAATAGGAGAAGAAAAAGAAACAGAAACAAAAATAAGCGACTTGAAAGCAGGAATGAATAACGTGAAAATAAAAGCAAAAATAAAACAAATAACAGAAAAAAGAGAATTCCAAAAAGAAGACAGAAAAGGAGAATTACTAAAATTCATAATAGCACAACAAGACCAAGAAATCAAAGCAATAGCATGGAACGAAAAAACACAAGAAATAGAAAAAATAGGAGAAGGAAAAGAAATCATAATAGAAAATGCATACGTTAGAGAAAACAGAGGAGAAACAGAATTACAATTAGGAACCAAAGCAAAAATAAAAACAGAAGAACAAAAATAAAAACAAATTAAAGCAAAACAAAAGACTCTGTAAAAACGACTTAAAAAAAACAAAAACAATACTAACAAACAAAAAAAACTTGAAAAACGACTCTAAAACCAAGGGCAAAAAAAGGATTGAAAGACTAATAATGCCTAAAAAGCGGAATTCTACAAAGACAAGACAAATTAAAAGACTTTAAAAGACTTGTCAAAAACATAAACCTAAACAAATAAGCTACTTTAAATATTTTTCTAAAAACAAAATAATAAAACAATTTCCAAAATTTTCAAAGGAGGAATAGATTTGGAAGAAAAACATAAAAAAGAAGAAAGAACCGAAAAATACTACACACCAATAGCAATAATCATAGCAGCGCTAATTATCGCAACACCAATAGTAATGCTTGGCAATGACATAACAGGAAAATTAACAACAATAGCAAAAAACATAGAAAAAATAAAAATAGAAACGACACAAGAAATAAATGAAAAAAATACAACTACCGGAAACGAAGATATTATAAAAGACGCTGAATCATATTTAAAAAGTCTTGCTGACGAAGGGCCTGTCATTGGTAAATCTGATGCACCAGTAACAATTGTAATTTTTACTGATTTTTCTTGCCCTTTTTGTGCAGCTGCTTCAGGAATGGCACAAGAATACGTAGGTTATATGAAAAAAAGAGATCCAAATTGGATACCACCAATACCAAACTTAATGGAAGAATATGTAAAAACAGGAAAAGCCAGATTAGCTAT
>JAWANB010000001.1:96371-111616 GCA_038895675.1 Candidatus Iainarchaeum sp. | reverse complement strand
CTTTTCCTTTGCATGGTACTGAGGCTGAGCTTAAGATAACCGAGCTTCTTTCTGATGAGAGTGTTTCTATAATAATTGTCAATGAAAAAATTTTGTCTGAGTTGGATTGGCGTTTGAAAAGGAGAATTGAGAGGACTGCCAAGCCTGTTGTTATTTCTGTGCCTGACAAGGGTGGTCCTTTGGTTGGCGAGGATTCATTAAAAAGTATGATAAAAAAAGCTTTAGGCTTTGAGCTTATGAGATGAGGTGAAAAAATGGTGAATGGTGTTTTGTTGAAAATTTCAGGGCCTGTTGTGGTTGCTGAGAAAATGTTTGGTGCAAAAATGTATGATGTTGTTAAGGTTGGTGAGGAAAAGCTTATTGGTGAAATAATTAGGCTTGAGAATGACAAGGCTACTATTCAGGTTTATGAGGATACTTCTGGCTTAAGGCCTGGCGAGGTTGTTGAGAACACTGGTTTGCCTTTGTCTGTTGAGCTTGGCCCTGGCTTGTTGCAGTCAGTTTATGATGGTATTCAAAGGCCTTTAGAGTCTATAATGCAGGCTAGTGGTGCTTTTATTTCTCGTGGTGTTGTTGCAGAGGCTCTTGACAGGAAGAAGAAGTGGGCTTTTTCACCTTTGGTTAAGGTAGGAGATGAGGTTTCTGGCGGTGATATTATTGGTAGTGTTCAAGAGACTGAGTTGATTTTGCATAAGATCATGGTTCCTCATGGCGTTAAAGGAAAGGTTGTTGAGATAAAAAAAGGTAATTTTAGTGTTTCTGACGTTGTTTGTGTTGTCAAAGCCGAGTCTGGTAAAAACTTTGAAATTGCTATGATGCAAAAGTGGGAGGTTAGGAGACCTAGGCCTTATTCTGAGAAAATGCCTCCTGTTACTCCTTTGGTTACTGGTCAAAGAATCTTGGATACATTTTTTCCTATTGCTAAAGGTGGTGTTGCTGCTATCCCTGGTCCTTTTGGTTCTGGGAAGACGGTTACTCAACAGTCTTTGGCTAAGTATAGCGATTCTCAAGTGATTATTTACATTGGTTGTGGTGAAAGAGGCAATGAGATGACTGAAGTTTTGAAAGAGTTTCCTCATCTTTTGGATCCTAAGACTAAAAAACCTTTGATGCAAAGGACTGTTCTTATTGCTAACACTTCTAACATGCCTGTTGCTGCTCGTGAGGCTTCTGTTTACACTGGCATAACTATTGCTGAGTATTATCGTGACATGGGTTATGATGTTGCTCTAATGGCTGACTCTACTTCAAGATGGGCTGAAGCCATGAGAGAAATTTCTGGTAGGCTCGAGGAAATGCCTGGTGAAGAGGGTTATCCTACTTATCTTTCAAGGAGACTTGCTGAGTTTTATGAAAGGGCTGGGCGTGTTATTTGTAAGAGTAAGGAAGAGAGAAAAGGCTCTGTTTCTGTGATTGGTGCTGTTTCTCCTCCTGGTGGCGATATTTCCGAGCCTGTTTCTCAAAACACTTTGCGTGTAACAAAAGTTTTTTGGGCTTTGGATGCAAAGCTTGCTCAAAGAAGGCACTTTCCTGCTATTAATTGGTTGAAGAGTTATTCGCTTTATTCTGAAACTTTGGATGCAAGTTATGCTAATTTAGTAGCTTCTGATTGGGCTGAAAATAGGAAAAAGGCTATGGCTTTGTTGCAGAAAGAGGCTGAGTTGCAAGAAATTGTGCAGTTGGTAGGTCCTGATGCTTTGCCTGAGAAGGAGCAAGTTGTTCTTGATGTTACGAGAATGATTAGGGAAGACTTTTTGCAACAATCTGCTTATTCTGATGTTGATGCCTTTGCTTCTCTTGAAAAGCAGTATAATATGCTTAGGGTTATTCTTAAGTTTTATGATAGGGCTTTAGAGGCTGTTGAGAAAGGAGTTCAGTTAAAGGTTATTAGTGGTTTGAAAGTGAAAGAAGCCATTGCAAGGATGAAAGAAATTAATGAGAGTGAGTTTTCAAGGCGGTGTGCTGAAATAATTTCAGAAATAGACTCTGCTTTTGACAAAGCTATAAAGGAGGCAAAAAAATGAGTAAGGCAATTGTAGAATATCAAACAATCACTAACGTTGAGGGTCCTCTTGTTTTTGTTGACAAGGTTGAGAATGTAGGTTATAATGAGATTGTTGAGATAAAGCTTCCTAATGGTGAGATAAGAAAAGGTCAAGTTTTGGAAACTTCTAAAGGCAAGGCTGTTGTGCAGGTGTTTGGTAGTACTACAGGCCTTGATGTTAAAGAGACGAGAGTTAAATTTTTAGGGGAAACAATGAAGCTTAATGTTTCTATTGAAATGCTTGGAAGGGTTTTCAATGGTTTAGGTGAACTCAAAGATAAAGGTCAGCCTATAGTGCCTGAAGCTACTCTTTATATTTCTGGTTCTGCCATAAATCCTGTTGCAAGGGAACAGCCTAAAGATTTTATTCAAACTGGTATTAGTACTATTGATGGTTTGAATACTTTGGTTAGAGGTCAAAAGTTGCCAATTTTTTCTGGCGCTGGTTTGCCTCATAATGAGTTGGCAGTACAAATAGCAAGGCAAGCTAAGGTTAGGAATCAAAGTGAAAAGTTTGCTGTTGTGTTTGCTGCTGTTGGTATTACTCATGAAGAAGCTAATTTTTTTATGAAGGACTTTGAGAGAACTGGTGCTTTAGAGAAAAGTGTTTTGTTTTTGAATTTGGCTGATGATCCAAGCGTCGAAAGGCTCATTACTCCAAGGGTTGCTTTGACAACTGCCGAGTACTTGGCTTTTGAAAAGGACATGCATGTTTTGGTAATAATAACTGACATGACTAACTATTGTGAAGCTTTGAGAGAAATTGCTGGTGCAAGGAAAGAAGTTCCAGGAAGAAGGGGTTATCCTGGGTATATGTATACTGATCTTTCAACTATTTATGAGAGAGCAGGTGTTATTAAAGGAAAAAAAGGTTCGGTAACTCAAATACCTATTCTTTCAATGCCTTCTGATGACATAACTCATCCTATTCCTGATTTGACTGGTTATATTACTGAGGGTCAAATAGTTGTAGGTAGGGAACTGCACAGAAAAGGCATTTATCCGCCTATAGATGTTTTGCCTTGTCTTTCAAGGCTAATGAATTTAGGTATAGGTAAAGATAAGACAAGAGAAGATCACAGAGGAATAGCTGATCAGCTTTATTCTGCATATGCTCAAGGTAGAGATTTAAGGTCTTTGAGTGCTGTTGTTGGTGAAGAAGCTCTTTCAGAGACTGATAAAAAGTATTTGAGGTTTGCTGACGAGTTTGAAAAAAGATTTATAATGCAAGCTAAAGATGAAGACAGGTCTATAGAAGAAACTCTTGACTTAGGTTGGGAATTGCTTGGCTTGTTGCCTGAGACAGAGTTAAAGAGAGTAAAGCTTGAGTTCATTGAAAAGTATGGTAGAAAAGTTTGGGCAAAACAGGATTCAAACAAAAGAGCAAATGAACAAAAACAAAAGCTTAATGAAAGTCAAGAAGTTGAAAACAAAGTAGTTGCAAAGAAGATTAACAAAAAAAATAACAAAGTTTCAAAGAAGAAGCCTAAAAGAAGGCCTAAGTGAGGAGTATTATTATGCCTGAAGAAATAAAGACGACTAGGCTTGAGCTAATAGAGACTCGTAATAGGATAAGGTTGGCTGAAAATGGTCATAAGTTGTTAAAGCAAAAAAGAGACGTTTTGGTTTTAGAGTTTTTCAAAATAATGAAACAGGCAGCTGATTTGAGGCAAACTCTTAATGAAAGAATGAAAGAGGCTTTTGAAGCTTTGGCAGTGGCTGAAGCTTATCATGGTATTGCTGAAGTAGAAGCTATCGCAATGTCAGTAGGTGAAGTACCTACTATTGAAGTTAAAGCCAAAAACATCATGGGTGTTCAAATTCCTGCTATAAAAAGCGAGTTTTCAGCTAGGAAGCCAGAGGAAAGGGGTTATACGATAATAGGTAGTTCTGCTAAAATTGACGAGGCTGCAAGAGCTTTTGATAAGAGTCTTGAGATAATAATAAAATTGGCTGAAACCGAAAATGCTTTGAAAAAGCTTATTAAGGAAATAGAAAAAACAAAAAGGCGAGTCAATGCTTTGGATTATGTTATGATACCTAATTTGAAGTCAAAGGCAAAGTATATAATGATGAGACTTGAAGAAATGGAAAGAGAGCAATTCATTGCTTTGAAAACTTTGAAAGGAAAAATCGAGAAGCAAACTTAATAATACTTTTTTTTGTTTTTTTAGCCTTACTTTGAAATATCTTCTGTTATTATTTCTTCTACATTTTCCATTATTTCTTTTACGCTTATTTGCATTAAGTTTTCTGGTGTGCCGCCGCCGCATACTATTTCTTTTAATTTAACGACTTTTTTGTCAATTATTGTTTTTATGCCATAAATAGATATTGGCGGTACTCCGCCGACTTTATAGCCTGTCATTTCAAAAACTTGTTTTGGGTCTGCTAATTTTACGTCCTTTACTTTCAACACTTTTTTTATTTTTCCAAAGTCTATTTTGTCTTCACTTAATAGTATTACTAATAATGGTTCTTCGTTAGAGTCTACTAAAACTATTGATTTTACTAATGGCAAATTTTGGTTTCTTTCATCGGACGGAAATATTTTAGCTTTGAGTTTGTTAACTTCTATAAATTCTTCTAACATTTTTTGCTCCTTTTATTTGCTTGCTAATATTTTGAATAGGTCTGCTTTTGTTATTATTCCTATTGGCTTGTTGTTTTTAATAACTATTACTCCTTCGCTGTGCTCTAAAATAGCAGAAACTGCTTTTATTGGTGTGTCTTCTTTTATTGTTGGTAAGCTTTCGTTCATTATGTCTTTTACTTGTGTTTCTTTTAGTTGTTCTTTGTCCTTTTCTGACTTTAGTCTTTCAAGTACTTCTTTTTCTGATAAAGTTCCTACTATTTGTGAGTTCTCAATTACTGGTAGTTGTGAAATGGAGTTTTTAGCCATTATTTGTATTGCTTCTTTTACTTTGGACTCTGGTTTCACATACAAGATTTTTGGCGTCATTATGTCTAAGGCTTTTAGGTCGCTTGTTTCGTGTAAACTTTGGAAAAAATCAAAAATTTTTTTTGCTTTATCATAGCCTGGCATTACTTTTCCTGCTTCTATTTTTGCTATCAAGCTTTGACTTATGCCTGTTTTTTTAGCTAATTCGGTTTGTGTTAATTTTGCTTTTTTTCTTTTTGCTTTTATTTCAGAAATATCCGGCAACATTTTTTTCACTTCATTGTTGCTAAAGTATTATTCAAATAAGAATATTAATTTTAGAAAATATTATAAAATGAATAGGTTTTTTTATTAATTGAATAATTTAAATGATGGCGGTGGTTTTGGAATGGTAAGAAATTATTTTTTTAGTTCAGAGTCTGTGACTGAAGGTCACCCTGATAAGATGTGTGATCAAATAGCTGACGCTATTCTTGATAAAATGATTGCTAATGATCCTGAGTCGAGGGTTGCTGTAGAGGTAGCAACTAAAACTGGTTTGATATTGGTTTTTGGTGAAGTAACTACTAAAAACTATGTTGATATTCAAAAAATAGTCAGGGACACTATTAGAGAAATTGGTTATGATAAGCCTGAATATGGTTTTGATGCTGATGCTTGCTCTGTCCTAATTTCTCTTTCTGAGCAATCTCAAGATATTGCTTTAGGTGTTAATGTTGGCACTGGTATTGATAAAGAGCAAGGTGCTGGGGATCAAGGAATGATGTTTGGTTATGCTACTTCTGAAACTCCTGAATTAATGCCTTTGCCTATTTTTTTGGCTCATAAGATCACTAAGCGTCTTTCTCAGTTGAGAAAAAATAATGAAATAAATTGGCTTAGGCCTGATGGAAAAAGTCAAGTAACTGTTGAATATGTTGATGGGAAACCAAAAAGGGTTGATGCTGTGGTGGTAAGCACTCAGCATTCACCTGAGGTAGAGCATAGTCAAATAGTAAAAAGTGTTATCGAAAAAGTTATTTTGCCAGTTTGTGGCAATTTGGTTGACGAAAAGACCAAGTATTTTATCAATCCTACTGGCAGGTTTGTTATTGGAGGCCCTGTTGGTGATTCTGGCTTGACTGGGAGAAAAATAATAGTGGATACTTATGGTGGCGTTGGTCATCATGGCGGTGGTTCTTTTTCAGGGAAAGACCCGAGCAAAGTTGATAGAAGTTCTGCTTACTTTTGTAGGTATGTTGCAAAAAACATTGTTGCTGCTGGTCTTGCTGAAAAGTGCGAAATACAAGTAGCTTATGCAATAGGCATTTCAAAGCCTGTTTCTATTTTTGTGAATACTTTTGGGACTGGCAAAGTAGGCGATGAAAGGCTTGAGCAAATAGTAAAGGAGACTTTTGATTTTAGGCCAAGTGAAATAATAAAAAAGCTCGATTTGAAAAGGCCTATATATAAAAAGACTGCCTGTTATGGGCATTTTGGTAGAAACGAGCCTGAATTCACTTGGGAAAAGGTTGATATGGTTGAAACTTTGAAGAAAAAGGCGTTTTTCTGATTCTAAAGTTTCGCCTTAGCAAACCATTAAGTTTAAATACTTTAGATGTCACTATATAATAGGAACAAATTAATTTTATTGGGGGTCTTTATTTTCATGATTTTTGAGATTTTTAGCAATATAAATAAGGTGTTAAGTAATACAAGTAATAAAAGTAATGGTAGTATAAGTAATATACATAAAGGCTTTTTTGTCTATGTCATTGTAAGCCTTTTGTTAGCTGTTTTTACCTTACTTTTAGCTAATCCTACTTATTCTGTTTGTACTGGTACTGACTGTTATATTGCATTTTGCCCTGATTCTTTGAATACTCCTGTTTATTGTCCTTCAGGATATGAAAAACTTGGTTGTGTTGATATTGGAAATGGTGTAGGTTATAAAGTTAAAGATGTGAGTAATGGTTGCTATATTGAAAGCAGTACTTCAATTGGTTATGGTGCTGGTGGCAATATTCCAATAACTAAACCTAAATTAAAGTCTTTGAGCTTTGATAACATTGGTTGTAGGTTAGAATGTAAAAAAATTTCTTTGCAAGAGCCTCAAAATAGGCCTCCTAAATTATTAGGTTATCCTAATATAGTATTTAATAGGAATTCTGAGGGTAAAGAGAAATTTGTTAATCTTTATGATTACTTTTCTGATGATTATGACTCAATACTTGATTTTGAGTTGAGAGAACAATCTAATGATACTCTCATTAATTGCTTTATTTCTAATTTGCATTATTTGAGTTGTGAAGCTCCAACAACTAACATGCTTGGTGTAAATCATTTGAAAATAAGAGCTTCTGATTCAAAAGGCCTTTTTGTTGATGCTACTTTTAAAGTAGTAGTTGAAAATGGTCAAAACTTTGCACCAAAAATTTCTTTGATTCCTGACAAGACTTTCGAGTTTGGAGTAGGTCCTTTATATAAAATAGTTGATTTGTGGTATTATACTAATGATGAGACACCTGATAACTTACTTTCATTTTCTTTATTAAGTCAATCTAATCCTAACGTTGTTTCTTGTAATATTTTAGAGAATAGGTTTGTTAGTTGTACTAAGCCTTTAGCCAACGAAGGGACTAACACTTTGACTATTAAAGTGACTGACCAAGAAGGCTTGTCTTCTTTTGCGACTTTTTCTATAATAATTATTAGACCACAACAATACAATACTGCTCCGTATTTTGTAAAAATTGAAGACATGACAATAAGTTATCCTAATACAGCTATAGTTGCTGACTTGCGTTCAAAAGCTTACGATGCTGAAGACAGCTTTGATAACTTGTCTTTTTCAATAATTTCACGTTCCAACTCAGACTTTTATTGCTACATTGAAAAACCTTATTTGAAGTGTTATCCTACAATGCCTCGTTCAATCGGCCCTACTTTAATAGGTCTGCAAGTTTCTGATACTCAAGGAGCAACAGCAACAACCTATTTTACTCTCAGAGGCTCTAATGAATATAGTAGAACTCCTTCTTTGCAAGGTATTCCAGATTTAAGAATAAGAGAAAATTATTCTTATACTACAAGGCACGTTGATTTAAGAAATTACGTTTCTGATGACAATCCAGTTAGTGAATTGAGTTTTAGAGTTGTTAGCCAAAGCAGGTCTGACATTGTTTATTGTAGAATAGCAGACAATTATTACTTTGAATGTGATGCGCCTTACAGAAACAAGTATGGAACAAGCACTATAATTGTTGAGGTAGTTGATCCACAAGGCAACAAGGATCAAGACTCGTTCTTTGTGGAAGTATTTCCAGAGTTGACTAACTCATGCAATGACATAAGAGTTATAACTTACACAGTATTTATGAATGGTGATGAAAGGCAAGTTGAGAACTTCACTATAAAAAACAATTCGAAATACGATTTTAGAATTACAGATGTTGATTTAGGTGAAGACAGCCAATATTTGAGAATTTTAGATTATGATTATGATAAAAAGGTTTTGGCTTACGATGAAACAGATTTAGAAGTAGAATTTGAAAGCGATAGTACAAATTATGCAAGAGAGGCAACTGGAAGTATAAGAATAAGAGGAGAATTTGAAAACGGAGACGTTTGTTCTTTTTCGGATATAGGCACTTACTATTATCGTATAAGAATAAACCCTAACTATAGTTCAACCTCAAGCACTTATTGTTCTGACATAAAAATAATAACTCAAGACTTTTCAGTTAATGAAAATAGTGTTAATTCAAAGTATTTTACTTTAAAAAACACAAGCTCTAGAGACTTTGAAATAACAAGCATTTCTGTAAGCGAAAGTAGTAGTTATTTCAACACTAAATTAGAAAGAACCTTTGATGAAGTCTCACGCTATGATGAAGAAACTTTCAAAATAACAATAGAGTCTTTAGGCGTTAGTTCTACGAGAACAGGCGAAGCTGAAGTAAGAGTTAGCGGCAGATTTTCTAACGGAAAGTATTGTAGTAGTTCTGACATAAAGAAAAAGTTTTCAGTAAAAGTTAATGACGTTGCAACAAACGTTGGAACTGACAACGGCGCAAATATAAGCATAACAGAACCGGAAATAGCTTTATCTACCTCTTCAATAAGCGTATTTGAAAACCAGACAAAAACAATAAACGCAATAGTGAAAAATAAAAGCAACAAGACACAATGTTATAGAGTTTCTTTGAATAACAGTTCAAGATTTACTTCAAGTATAAGCAATTCAAATTTTTGTTTATCTCCTAACCAAAGTAATACTATTGATGTTAGAGTTTCAGGCAGAAACGCCGGTTCAGATAATTTAGAGTTACAATTATACTACAACAATGTTGATGAATCTATTGTAAACTCCAAGTCAAGATTCGTAAACATAGATGTTTTGAAAGAACAAAAACCACAAACAACCATAGTTATTGATTTGAAATCAAGTACTATAACTGAAAACAAATTGTCTTTAATAAATTCTGGAGATGAATTGAACAATGTTAGGGTTTCAATAGTTGACTTGCCAGAAGGATTAAAATTTAAGGAAGTTTCAGTTTCAGTTTGGAAGAAAAACGAGCAATTAGATTTGGAAATAAAAGAGAGTTCAGTGAGTGGCAAATTCCAAGCTTCTGTTTTAGTAGAATCAAAAGAAGCAACAAGAGTTGTTCCAATAGAATTCGAAATTCCTAAAAAAGAAGACTTTATTACAGGACTTGGGTCTTTGGTCGTTTGGCCAATTACCTTCATTTTAATTATAATTATTTTAATCTTGGCTGTTTTTGGTTTGCTTTCAGTTGTTTCAAAAAAATAATGGTGTTAAAATGAAAAAGACTTTATGTTTTTTGTTAAGTTTGATTATTATAATTTTTTCATTTTCTACTTTAGCTTTATCTACGTATATTACTGACTTCCCAGAATCGTTAGAAATAGGCGAAACTCCAAAAGAGTTGTCATTTAACATTCATAACGATAGTAGTGTAAAAAGGCAAGTAAGCATAGACTACTTTTTGCCAGGCAAGTATTTTGTATTAGAGTCTAAAGATTATCTTTTGCCTAATGAAATAGGAAAGTATTCAATAAGAATTTTTCCAGAAGAAGCTCTTGAAGGAAAAACTTATGTTGCTGCTTTAACTATTGACGTTGAAGGCGATATTTTTGAAAAAGAATTTTTTGTAAACTATTTTTCTGAAGACGCGTGCACAATAAGTCTGGATAAAAATTTAGTAAAAGAAAATGGTTTAGAATTAATTGCAAAAAATTTATCATACAAAAGAAAGCAACTTGACTTGATTAGGACTACTAACTTTGAGTCTAAGTTAAAGTCGTTTGAGTTTTTGCCTTTTGAAGAAAAAAAGCTTTTAATTGAATTTTCTGAAAAGCCTAAACCTAATGCAGACTTAATTGCTGAATTTTCTTGTAAAGATAAAAAGCTTGTTGTAAAAGCGACTTATTTGGATCAAAATATCCAAACTTTGTTTTCAGGCTTGTTCGTTTTGCCAAACATTGATTTTGGAATTTTACTTAACATATTCTTGGCTTTTTTAGCTGCTTTGTTGTTGCTCGTTTTCGTAGCAAGGTTTACTAAGTTAGTGGTGAAAAAATGAAAAAAATTTTCTTTTTGTTTGGATTCTTGATTTTATTTGGTTTTGCTCACGCATCTTTGAGTTTTAACTCTATTTCAGACATAAGAGTTAGTGAAAATAGTACTGCTGAAAAAGTGTTAGATTTGAGAAACTACTTAGTTTCAGAGAATTTGAATAATGTTGTTTTTAATGTTGTTTCACAAAGCAATCCGTCGTTAGTCGATTGTTATATTGTGGATAATTATTTTGTGAGTTGTAGCAAGGCTTTGCAAAACAATGGTAAAAGTAGAATTAGGGTTAGTGCTAGTTCTCCTTTTGAGTCAGTTTACGCTGATTTTTACGCTTTTGTATCTAATGAAAGCAAAATAAGCGAATTAAGCAGTAGTTTAATTGTTGAGGTAGAAAAACAAGAAATTAGATTAAAACCTGGTGAAAGAGCTTCAATTTTAGTTAAAATTACAAATAAAGGCTTAGAAAAAACTTGTTTTGAATTAGGTGTCAATAAACCTGTTTTAATTGAAAAATTTATAGACTTTAGTTTTACTAAAAGTAATTATTGTATTTCAGCCAATGAATCTCTTGAAATTTCGTTGGAAGTGATGGCTCATGAAGACGCATATTCAAGTAATTATTATTTCAATGTTTATGTAAAATCAAGTTCTACTTTTTTAGAGAAAACTGTTAAACTATCTATTTCTGAATATCAAAGTCCTTTGGAAATAAAACTCATTTCAGGCAAACAGTTGTGTTTAGAGCCTTATTCTCAAACTTTAGAATTTGAGGCAATCAACAAAAGTAACAACAAAGAATTCGCTGTTTATGCTTACAATGACTTGCTTTTACCAGAACCAAGCGGAAAAATTTTAAACTTGTATCCTAATTCAAAAACAAATTTTGAATTGAAATTGAATACTAACAAAGATTTTTTAGGTAAACATGAAATTATTTTTAGAACAGATTCTGATGTTAGGCAAATAGCAAGCTTTGAAGTAGAACTAATTGAATGTGATTCTAAGGACTTTTCAATTGAAGTTTATCCTTTGCAAAACGAGATAAGAGCTGGGCAAACTTTAAATTTCACGATTAATATTTTTAATAAAAGTAAAAAAACTCAAGAAATTAATTTGAGTTCTGATGGAACATTGCCTAATAAATTGACTCATAGTAAAGTTGAAATAGAAAAAGACGGGATGAGAAGAGTTAATTTAAGTGTTTCTGCAAGACCTACTGACAATAAAGGTACGCATTTCATTACTTTATATGTTTGGAATGAGAATCAGTCAGAAATTAAAAACATTAGAGTTTCAGTTCTGCCTAAAAGACTTTTAGAAGTAAACGTTTTGAATAATAGTTTTGAAGCAAGAGTTTGTTCTGCAGATAAGGGCCAAGTATTTGAAATACTTGTTAAAAACTTAGGCGATTTTGAAGAAAAAATTAATTTAAAGGTTCTTAATGAAGTTCAAAATGTTCAGGTTTTGATTCCTGAAAAAAACTTTGTATTAGCCCCTTCTAAGTCCAAGTCAGTCTTTGTTTTTGTCAATCCTTCGATAGAGGCTTCTCCTGGTGATTATGTTTTGCCCATAGAAGTTTCATCAAATAGTTTTAGTGAAAGAATAGACTTAAAGTTTAAAATAGTTTCATCAGTTGAAGCAGATGGTTTTCCTACTCTTGTTTCTTTTCCTTCTGAAATAGAATTAAAAGCAGGTTCATCAAAAGAGATAAGGCTTACTTTAAAAAACAACAGTTACATGCCTGCCGAAAATCTGATTATTTCTTTTTCTTCTGATCAAATAAGTGCTGAGAATTTAAAAATAAGAGAAATATTGCCTAACAAGACTTTGCAAGTTTCAACAGAGATAAAAGCTTTGGATAATGCAAAACCAGGGTCTTATAATTTAAGAATAGATTTAAAGAAAGGCGATAAAGTAGTTTCAAAAAATGTCTTGTTAAAAATTTTGCCTCAAAAAAGTGTTGAAACTGAAAAGAATGATAAATTGCCTTTTTCAGGCTTGTTTACCTTAGGTAACTTCTTTTTGGCAGGAGCTTTTTTGTTTTTTTTGTTGTTAGTACTTTTGTTATTTTTTGTACTTAGAAAAGATAATTTGACAAAAGTAAAGGTGATAGAGGGTTAAGTTATGGTTCTAAAAATTTTGAAAACATTGTTTTTGCTTGTTTTGTTTTCTCAAATTGTTTTTTCTTTAGAAATTAGTGGCGATTGTTCTTTTGAGGCAGTTCAATGTGATTTAAGGGGAGAACAATTAAAAGTTTGTAATAATTCGCAAAGCACTCAAACTTATTTTTCAGTGGCAAAAAATTATGAAGCAGTTAATTGGTTTAATGTTCTTCCTGAAACTTTTACTTTAGAACCAAATGAATGTACTACTTTGAATGTTTTTTCTGTTGCCCATTGTTATGCAGATCCTGGTAAATATTTTGCAGATATATTGGTTTATAATCAAACAGAAAAAATGTCTAAAGTCTGTAGTTTGGATTTGAAACAAGGCCATTTTTTAGGAATTAGTTCAAGTTCTGTAGATTTTTCGTTAGCACAATGTGAAGAAAAAACTATAGAAATAACTTTGGAAAACAATTCTATCGTACCTAATCAGACTATTGAAAGAGTCCAAATTTTATTATTTGGGCTTGAGAAAAGTTGGTATACTTTGAGTTCTGAAAAGGTAAATGTGGTAAAAGGTTCTCCTCAAAAAATAGTTTTGAAAATTCACCCTCCTTGTGATGCTAAAAAAGGCGATTATCCTTTTAGGTTAAGAGGTGTTTTGGTTAATCCTAATTTTTATACTGAAAAAAATTTCAATTTGAACATTTCTTCAGGACAGGATTTGAGACTTGTTTTAGGAGATAATTTTGTTGATGGTAAATATAATACTTGCTTTGAAAAAATTGAGAATCCACTAATAAAGATTCATAATTTAGGAAAACTCGAAGACGAAATAAATTTAAGTTTGAACGCTCCAGATTGGATAAAACTTTCAAAAAATAATATTAGTCTTAAATCAAATTCTATTGCTGAAATAGATTTAATATTAGATAAAACGAAAGTAAAAAAAGGAAATTTTCCTGTAAGCATTACAGCTAAAAGTAGTTTTGGTAATAGCGTTTCTAAAGATTTTGTAATAAGCATAAATGATTGTTATTCTATTCAATTTTCTAAAGTGTCAGGGCCAGAAGTGGTTTGTAGTGAAGAAAATCCTACTTTTGAGTTTGAAGTTAAAAATTCGTCTTTGTCTGAATTGAATTTGAATGTTTCTTTGTCTGGTTTACCTGGCGAACTAAATAAAAAATCGTTTGCTATTTCTTCGAACGGTTTAGAAAAATTTAATGCGACTATAGATGTTTCAAAATTGGTGAAAGAGGAAAATGCTAAATTAGAGAGCATTGCTTTAGAGATAGTGTTTGATGTTTCAGGTTCGATGAACGAATTGACTAATGGAGAAAAGAAAA
Organism: Candidatus Iainarchaeum sp.; assembly: GCA_038895675.1. Taxonomy (GTDB): domain Archaea; phylum Iainarchaeota; class Iainarchaeia; order Iainarchaeales; family Iainarchaeaceae; genus CABMIU01. The sequence goes on along the minus strand of JAWANB010000001.1, from coordinate 97,641 downwards.
TTTTTTCAGCAAAAAAAGCTTTGTCAAAAATTTTAGACAAAATAGAAGACGTTTCAACGGCTTTCAGGGTCTTTGGGCAAGGTGAAAAATGCGAGGATTCTTACTTGTTTGTTAAACCTAATAAAGGTAATTATGAGACTATTAAAAGGTATGTTCAGTCTTTGGAGCCTAATGGTATGACTCCTTTGGCTCAAGCTTTGAAGGCGTCTTCGTTTGACTTTGTCAACTTGTCTAACAGCAAAAAATATATTTTATTGATTAGTGACGGCAAAGAAACTTGTGATGGAAATATCCAAGAAGCTATTAAAGTGCTTAAAGATTTGAACATCGTTGTATTTTCTATTGGCTTTGACATAGACGAGGATGGTAAAAGACAATTACAATTAATATCTTCTTCAACTAACGGCAAATATTTTGATGCGCATAATTTGGAGGAATTAGAAGATAGCTTGTATAATATTTATTTCTCTATTGGAGTCATTAAGCAGCAAGACGCTAAAAAAAAGTTTTCAATTTCTTTAAAGTCAGATAGTTTAAGTTATGAGAGAGATTTTTCATTAGAAATAGTAAAATGCTATAGTGCAGACTTGTTTTTGGCGCCAGTGAATTTTTGTCCTGGTCATGTTTCCAAAAACAAAGCAATTTTATACAATTATGGCGAATTGCCTCAGAAATTTTTTATAGATTATTATCCTAAGTACATTGTAAATGGTTTAAAGGAAGTTGAAGTAAAACCTAAGTCTGTTGCAGAGATAGATTTTAATGTTATTGCCAATTCTGACATTAATACGATTAAGGTTATTGCAGCTTCAGACAAAATGACGATAGAAAAAGAGCAAAAAGCAAATTTACTTTCTGACGTTGTTTGTTTTGATTTTTCAATTATTGCTACTGAAAAAGATATTGACGCAAAAACTTGCGAAGGTAGAGTTCTAAAGTTGTATTTAGAAAATAAGGGTTTAGAGCCAATAAACGTGTTTTTGAGTTCTGATAAAAACTATGTTCACTTTCCTGAAAAAGAGATAAGTTTAGAGGCTAGTTCTGCCAAAACAGTGATTTATTTTATTTCTCCGCCTTTTGACTTGCCTGAGAAGACTGAAATTACTATTTATGCGAGAAATTCTCAAGGCTTAGAAAGGTCAACTAAAATAAATCTTTTACTATCTGAGACTCAAGAGTCTTTTTTGAGGAATGGTGAGAAAAAAGTTAATGAAATGGATTTGAATTTGCCTAAATTAGATTTGAATAACGTTGCTTTGGACTTGAATAA
>JAWANB010000001.1:30200-96271 GCA_038895675.1 Candidatus Iainarchaeum sp. | reverse complement strand
CTAAAATAAATCTTTTACTATCTGAGACTCAAGAGTCTTTTTTGAGGAATGGTGAGAAAAAAGTTAATGAAATGGATTTGAATTTGCCTAAATTAGATTTGAATAACGTTGCTTTGGACTTGAATAATTTGGCGAAAAGTGCTTTGATTGTTTTGCCAGAGAATTCTACTTTAATATTGGCTTTTTTGATACTCTTAATGATGGTTGTAATAGCTTTTTCTACTATAAAGTCTATCTATAAGAAATAGTATTAGAAAGACATGTTTTTGTATTATCTTTCAAAAGTAATTTTAAGTAATTTTATTATTGGCATTATTCGTGTTTGTTTTATTTTAGTTGTTGGATTTTTAACGCGGAGGATGGGATTCGAACCCATGCTCCCTTTCAGGAACACGCTAACTGGAACATTTTTTTTAGCACTGTAAGAAAATTCTTTTCCGTTAACGCTTTTTTTTTGCTTCTGCAAAAAAGGGTTATTTTTTCTTTTCCGTTAACGCTTTTTTTTTGCTTCTGCAAAAAAGGGTTATTTTTTCTTTTCCGTTAACGCTTTTTTTTTGCTTCTGCAAAAAAGGGTTATTTTTTCTTTTCCGTTAACGCTTTTTTTGCGACAGCAAAAAAAGGGTTATTCCAGGCGTGCGCTTTGGACCGCTCAGCCACCTCCGCTACTGAAGAATATTTTTAGGTAAATTGTTAAAAATGTTTCAATAGTATTTGGTTTTAATGTCAGGGCATGGTCATGAAGAGCATGGTGATTCTCATCACGATAGTGATAGTGGTCATGAGGAACATGATGTGCATGAAAGTCATGAAGAGCATGATGATTCTCATGAGTCTCATGAGGAACATAGTGAGAGTCATGCTGAACATGTTAATCATGAAAGTCATGGCGAGCATAGCAAGCATGCTGAGCATTCTTCTCATGGTAGTGAGGAAGCAAAAAGTGGTAAAGTTGAAAAAGTTTTTACTAAAAGAAAGTTAAGCGAGACTAAATTTTTAATGCTTTTAGGTATTGCTGTTTTTGGGCGTCTTTTGTTAAAAGAGTTTCCAGTTTTTGTTTCTGTTGAGCCTATAATTCCTATTGCTGTTTATGTTGGTTTGGTTTATGGTTCTGATGGGGCGATTTTAATAGGTCTGTTGGCTTATCCTTTGTCAAATATTTTTCTTGAAGGTGGGCTTTTTGGTGTTTGGTCTATTTTGCAGAGTTTAGGTGGTGCTATTGCTGGTGCTATTGCTGGTTTTAAAAATTTTGTTAGCTCTCAAGATTTAGTTTATTATTCTGTTTTAGGTACTTTAATTTTTGAAATAATTGTTAATATTCCTGATGGGGCTATTTTGGTTTGGCCTTTTTCTTTTATTCATATTTTTTCAAATTTATTGTTTGCTTTTTTAATAGGTCTTTTCATTGAGAAAAAGTGATGCTGTTATTTTAATAATGTTTAATTGTAATTTCATTATTGCGGAGGTGGCAGAGTGGTCAAATGCGCCTGGCTTGAGACCAGGTTCCCGAAAGGGAGCGCGAGTTCGAATCTCGCCCTCCGCGCTTTATTTTATTTTTTGTTTTATTTTTTTTAGGGTTTCTTCTAATTCTTCTTTTTCAGCTTTGTTTGATTTGAATGCTAATTTGAGATTGTCGTTTTCGAATCTTGGCACTATGTGAAAGTGTAAATGCATTATGAGTTGGCCTGCTGTTTTTCCGTTGTTTAGTATTATGTTAAATCCTTGTGCGTCGGTTGCTTCTTTTATTGCTTGGCTAACTTTTTTTGTAGTTTTTGCTATTTCAATTAGTTGTTTTTCTGGTATTTCTTCTATGTTTTCGTAGTGTTTTTTTGGTATTATTAGGGTATGGCCTTTGTTTGATGGGAATATGTCTAAAAATGCCATAGTTTCTTCATTTTCGTAAACTATGAATGCAGTAGATTTTTTTTGTGCTATTTGGCAAAATATGCATTCTTGCATATAACAAAATTACTATGCTTAACTTTAAATAGTTTTTTTGACTTATTTAGTCTTTATTTTTCTGTGGGGTGGTTAAATGCCGAAGAGTTTTGGTGGGTATTCTATAAGTTTTAAGGGTTGTAATGATACTTTGGAGTCTGTTTTTGGTTCTGAAAGAATTTCTCCTTCAGAGATGACTAAAAAGCTTTGGGCTTATGTAAAGTCTAAAAAGTTAGCTGGAAAATAAAATATTTTTTTCATTTTTTTAAACTTGTTATTTTTTTGCTTTTTTTTATATTTAAATTAATTTTTTAAATTTAGGTTTGATTAATTTATTGATGAATGATGTTAGTTATATTTTACTTGCTTTAAGTTCAATAATGTTTTTTGGTATTTTTGCAGAGTTCTTATTTAAGCGTACTGGTTTGCCTGATATTCTTTTTTTATTGTTCTTTGGAATTATTTTGGGCGAATTTGGTTTAGGTATAATAAAACCGTCTGATTTTGTTATCATTTCTCCTGTCTTTACTACTTTTACTTTGCTTTTTTTGTTATATGATGGGGCTTTTAATATTGATTTGCAATCTTTGTCTAAAAGTATCAAGAAAAGCATTGGCGTTACTTTTTACTTTTTCTTGGTTTCTTGTTTTTTAGTAACTGGTTTTATGACTTTGATTGGTTATCCTATTTTGACTAGTTTGTTGGTTGGTTTTACTCTTGGTGGTATTTCTTCAGCTTTTGTTGTTCCTATTGTAAAGCAATTAAAAGTTTCTTCGGAAACTTATTCTGTTTTGACTTTAGAATCCGCGTTTACTGATGTTTTATGCATAGTTTCTGCTATAGCTGTTGCTAAGTTAATAACTTTGGAAACTTTGGAATTTCAATTTGCTTTAAGTCAAATAGTTAGCCTTTTCGCTGTTGGGGCTTTTGTTGGAACCTTGTTTGCCTGGGGGTGGATTGTAATTGTAGTTAAATTTTTCAACAAAAATAAGCCTTACATGCTAACTATTGCGTGTTTGATGTTGACTTATTTTTTTGCAGATTATTTTGGTGGAAATGGTGCAATAGCTTCTCTTTCTTTTGGATTGGTTTTGCGTAATTCAAGTTCTTTGTCTGAAATTGTTTATCGAATAAGTACTAATAATTTTGATAGACCTTTAACTGAAAAAGGTATTTCTATTACAACAGCAGAAGAAGAATTTTTTTACAATCAGTTGTCTTTTATATTAAAGACTTTCTTTTTCGTATATGTTGGTTCTTTAATAAATTTCTCAGAGGTCAGGTTTTTGTTGATTGGAATAGCTTTGTCTTGTATTTTGTTTTTAGCTAGAAAGACTGGTTTTTTGATAATGCCTAAAGATATTTTGGATTTTGATTCTAAAATTATTAGAGCTGTTTTTGCGAGGGGTTTGGCTGCTGCTGCAATTGCTCAAATACTTATTTTAGATAATATTCCTTTTGCTAGTGATATTGCGTCTATTGTTTATGTGGTTATTTTGGGTACTATTATTTTGAGCAGTTTTGAAATATTTTTTATTTTGAGAAGAAGTAATGTTATTAAACAAGCTGTTTTGAGTTAAATTTTTTTCAATTCTTCTAATGCTGCATTTATTCCTATTGGGTTTTTGAATATGTAGCTTCCAACTACTAAAAGGTTTGCTCCAGCATTTAGGCATTTTTTTGCTGTTTCTGGCTTAATTCCTCCGTCTACTTCTATTTCGCATTGTAGTTCGTTGTTTTGTATTTCTTTTTTTAATTCTTTGATTTTTGTCAAGACTTTTTCTTGGAATTTTTGGCCTCCTTTTCCTGCTTTTACGCTCATGACTAAAGCCAAGTCTATTTTATCTAAGAAGGGGTAAATTTTTTTTTGGTCTGTGTTTATGTCTATTGCCATTCCTACTTTTAGTCCATGATCTTCAATTTTTTCTATTAGGTTTAATGGGTTCTTAGTTGATTCTAAGTGAAATATGAGTAATTGTGTTCCATTTTCGGCAAATTCGTTTATGTAATTTTCTGGGTAATTTACCATTAAGTGCGATTCAAAAAAGAGTTTTGTTTTTGGTCTTAGTATTTGAATGTATTTTTTATCTACGCCATTATTTTCTACAAACTTGTTGTCCATTATGTCCCATTGTATTCTTTTTATTCCTGAGTTTTCTATGGCTTTCAGCCAAGTTTTCCAATTTGAAAAATCGGCGTCTAAAACTGAAGCAACTATTTTATCCATTTAGAAACTGAAAGCGCTAAAATATAAAAACTTTAAGTTAGTAATTATTTTGGTGTATTGGGAGTTAAGGGGGTAAGCTATACTGCTTTGCCTTTGGTGGGCGGCTCAAATTTTTGTTTTGAGTTTGCAGATCCCTGGCTTACTCCTTTTTTTGCTTTTGTTTTTACTTATTTTTTGGACTAATTAAATAAAAATAAATAAAAAGTCGTTTGAATTTTTGCAAGCGGTTTTTTGCAAACTTTATAAAAAGGTGTTTGATGAATTATTTTATTTAAGTGCAGGAGTCCCATAGTCCGGTCAATTGGGCTGGCTTGAGGTGCCAGTGGCTTAGTGCCTTCGGAGGTTCGAATCCTCCCTCCTGCATTTTGCAAGTTTTTTTCAAAAGTAAATAATTAAAATGTGAAAGTAGTTGTTTTTGATAATGTCTTCTAACAATTTGGTTTTCAGGTTTTTGGTTTTGTTTGTTTTGCTTTTGGTTTTGTTGTGGGTTCTTGTTTATACTGGTTTGGTTAGTTGTGATTTTTTGCCTGGCGGCTGTGAAGTATATTATCAGGTTGTTAAAGGTAGAGCTCCAAAAGTTTTGATCGCTTATTCTGATTATGGTTTGGGTGATCCTAATAAGCTTGAAGAGCTTTTGTCTGATCGGGATTTTTTAGGGTCTAAGGTTTCAAGTATTGATATTAGTTTGTTGACTTATGGGACTATTAGTAATTATGATTTGATAATCGTGGAGCGTGCAAAAAAAATTTGTTCTGACAAATTGCGTCTTTTCCAATATTATTTGAGTATAGGTGGTCGTCTTGTTTGGACTGGGGATGCGGGCACGGAACTTTGTGAAAATGACAGGTTGCTTTTAGAAAACCAAAGAATTGAAGGCGGTAAGGAATTTCCTTTGGGTCCTTGGGCTAGGGAAGATTTTGGTAGGCAATTGTCTTTTGACGAGACTTTAGGTTTGGATTATGTTGGAAATTATTGTGAGTTTAACGATTGTTCTAAAAATTCTTTTTCGGGCTATTTAGAAGTTTTGGATTCTGAGCATAAATTAGTTTATGGTTTAAGTCCTACTCTTGAATTTAAAGGAGATTATGCTTTAGTTAGGTCAAAAAAGTCTTCTAACGTAAAAATTGTTGCTGTTATTGATAATTTGTCTGATGTTTTAGTTTCATCTGATAATAAGCCTTGGATAGAGAAAGGTAAAAAGTATGATGTTGGAAAAAAGCTTCCTTTGATAGTTACTAATGGTGTTGGTGAAAGGGTTGCTTATTATGCTGCTCCGATAGAGTCTTTTTATTATAATGGCGATCTAAGGTATAAAGCTTTGATAGAGCAATTATACTATGGGATGCTTTATAAATGATTAAGTGGTTTGGATGAATGTACAAAATGTCAAAGTTTGTGTTTTGGTGCCTGCTTATAATGAAGAAGATAATATAGTTGATTTAGTCAAGCGTTTAAAAAAATGGAAGGAGCAAGATTATTCGAATAGAAGAATTTTAGTTGTTAATGATGGTAGCACTGACAGAACTAAAGAATTATTGGAAGAATTTGATTTTCTTGAGGTCATTGATTCTTCGCCTCTTGGCAGGAATGTTGGCAAAGCCGAGGCTTTTATTACTGGAGTGAAGCATTTGGCTAAAAATGAGCCTGATGTTTTAGTTACTTTAGATGCTGATTTGTATGATTTAAAAACTGAAAGTATTGATTTTATGGTAAATAAACTCATCAATAGCAACTATTATATGTGTGTAGGCTCTGTTGTAGAAGGTAACAATTCTTTAATTCCTGAATTTTCTGGACAAAGAGCAATAAAATTTTTTGTTTTGAATCCTATTTTAGTAAATAATAAAAAATGGTTGTCTTTGTTGCATGGTTATGGATTAGAAAGAGCTTTAAATTATCTTATACCAAAAAAAAGACAATTGTTTTTGTCTAAAATATTGTTTAAGGCTAGAGCGCCGCTTGTAAAAGATGAAAGGAGACAATTAGAAGAAATTACTCGAGTTTCTGATGTTATTGATTTTAGAAAATTTGTTGTGGAAAAATTAAAATCTGTTCCAAAAAGATTACGTAGATTTTCTCTTACATCATTGAGCAATAGGTTTAATAGAAATAGAATGAGGTGAATTTTATTTTTTAAGCAATTTATCTAAGCTTAATTTTATATCTACTTGTTTTAGTATTTCGCTTGGTACTGCGTAGATTACTGTTTTGCTTTTCTCAGTTCCTAATGATTGTATTGTTTGTAAAGTCCTTAAGTGTATTCCGCCTGGTACGCTCGTTAAATCTTTTGCTGCGTCTTTCAAATTTTTTGCTGATTCTAATTCTCCTTGTGCTCTTAAAATTATTGCTTGTTTTTCTCTTTCTGCTTCTGCTTCTTGTGATATTACTCTCACTAATTCATCAGGTAATATTATTTCTTTCAATTCTACTGATTCTATTGTTATTCCCCATACATCTGTTTTATTGTTAACTATTTCTCTAATTTTTTGTGCTGTTATGTCTCTTTTTGAGAGTAATTCATCCAAATTTATTTCTCCTATGACTTCTCTCATGCTTGTTTGTGCTAATTGACTTACCGAATAATAATAATCAAATACTTCTAAAACTGCTCTTTCTGCGTGGCTTACTCTAAAATAAACTACTGCGTTTATTATTGCTGAAATATTGTCTTTTGTCATTATGTCTTGTTTTGGCACGTCAACTACTTTGGTTCTAATGTCTACTTTTTGCCATGATTGTATTATTGGTATGACTATATTTAAGCCTGGGTTCATTACTCCATCATATCTGCCTAAAGTGAATTTTACTCCTCGTTCATATTCGCTAATTATTTTTATTGAAAGAGCAAGTAAAATTATGATTAGTGGAACGGCTATGAAAGCAAAAACTGCTATTATGCCTGCTATTATTTCTATCATTTTTTCACCTTATAACCGTATAGTGGTTGTATTGTGTCTAATGGTACGAAAAACACTACTTCGTTTGATGGGTCTGATGCTATGCTGCCTAAACTTTGTAATGTCCTTAAGTTAAGTCCGCCTTCTACTGAACTTATTATGCTTGCTGCTTCTTTAACTATTTTTGCTGCTTCTGCTTCTCCTTTGGTTTTTATTATTACTGCTCTTTTGATTCTTTCCGCGGCTGCTGCTTTTGCCATTACTATTTTCATTTGTTCTGGTAATTCTATTCTTTTTAGTTCGACTGAAATGACTTTGATTCCCCATGGATCAGATGCTTCGTCTACTATTTGTCTTATTCTTAAAGAGACTTCGTCTCTGTTTGACAAGACTTGGTTTAATGTCATTTCTCCTATTACATTTCTCAATGTTGTTTGTGCTAGTTGGTTTATTGCGTAATGAAAGTTTTCTACTTTTATCACGGATTTTTCTGGTTGGTCTTCCATTACTTTGTAATATATTACTGCGTCTACTGTTATTGAAACATTATCTTTTGTTATTGGGGATTGTGGCGGGACGTTTGCGACATAAAGTCTTAGGTCTACTTTGTTGGTCCATTGTATTATTGGCACTATAAAATTTAGTCCTGGTTGAAGGTTCTTTGAATATTTTCCTAAGGTGAATAGTATGCCTCTTTCATACTCATAAAAAATTCTAATTGAGCTTAAGAGAAAAATTGTATCTATAAAAAGCATGAAAAAAAACAATGGCGGGCTTAGAATTGAAATGGCTGTTATGACTGCTAAAATCAAAAAAATAACTAAAAACAGGACACCTGACATTTCAATCTATTTATTCTTTCTTCTTTGTCTTTATAAATATTGCTATTTTTTATGTTTTGTTATAAGCAGACAAAAAACTTAAAAAAAAAGATTTAAACTGACGATTTCTACACTTTTTTTCATGCCTCAAGTTTTAAATATAAATTAATTTTATATTTGTGTTTATGTCAACTCCGGTTTGTTTAGTTGAGAATATTACAAAATTTTATGGCGATTACTTGGCTTTAGACAATGTTTCGCTTGAGCTTTATGAGAAAGAAATTTTTGGTTTGCTTGGTAGTAATGGTGCTGGAAAAAGCACTTTGATAAAAATCATGACTAGTTTGCTTGAGGCTGATAAAGGTAATGTTGCTTATTTTGGCCTTAACTTGGATGAAAAGAAAGAAGAAATAAAAAAATTGTTTGCCGTAGTGCCTCAGGAAATTAGTTGTTATCATGGTTTTTCAGTTGAGCAAAACATTCGTTTTTTTGGTTTAATGTATGGTATAAAAGCTGAAAAGCTTGAGGAAAGAACAAAATATTTGCTTGACTGGTTTCAATTAAGTGATTTTTCTGGCAGGCCTGTTAACGAGCTTAGTGGTGGTTATAAGCGTTTGCTAAATATTGCTTGTTCTCTTGTTCATGATCCAAAAATAGTTTTTTTGGACGAGCCTACTGTTGGCCTTGACCCTACTATGAGGCGTTTACTTTGGAAAAAAATTTATGAATTGAAAGAACAAGGTAAAACGATTTGTATTACTACGCATTACTTGGACGAGGCTCAGTCTCTTTGTAATAGAGTTGGCTTGTTGGTGAATGGCAAACTTATTGTTGTAGGAGAGCCTTTTGAACTAATAAAAAAATATGGCGGCGTAAGAATTTTGGTTATGAAATTATCTCATATTATAATGCAAGACCATGCTGAAGCCATAAAAAATTCTTTTGAAGATTCTCAAGTTGAAGTTCAAGGTTCCACTATAATAATTTCTTTTTCGCAGGAACATTCTATTGAAAAAATTTCATTGCTTACTCAATGGCTTGAAAATCAAGGTTATGAGGTAATAAGTTCTATAATAAAAGAACCCGAGCTTGAAGACGTTTTTCTTAATCTTACTGGCGAGAGGATGAAAGAGTGATTAAGAAATTAAGGTTTTTGATTGAGAAATTGCCTTTCTTTTCTTTGTTTGCGATAGCTGCTAAAGAAATAGACTTGATTAAAACTCAAAAAATAGCTATTGCATTGATTTTGCTTTACCCTATAATTGTAATAGTCACTTTAGGTCTTGCATATTCAGGCACTGCTTCTATAGGCGCTATTAATGTTGGTTTTTATGTTTCTTCCGAAATAAAGTCTTTTGACGTCCAAGACTTTGTTTCAAACCTTGAAAAATCAAATCTTGTGAAAATAATTATTTTTAATAGTGAAGATGAGTTGTTGAAAAGTGTTGATAAGAAAAAAGTTAAGCTTGGCATAATTGTTAGAGAAGTAGAGGTTACTCAAGGAAGGTTTGTCGTTGATGTCATTAATAATAATACAGAATTTATTGCTTCTACTTTGTTCTTCCAGGCCGCTAATGATTCTATAAGGGCCGTAGGTTTTGAAACGTCCAGAAAAATGCTTTCTCAGATTTGGTCAAGCCTTGACTTAATGAGAAGAGAAATAGGGCAAGAGGTCATGAAAGTAAAGCAGTTTATTTTGCAGTTAGATGAAAGTGAAAAAGAACTCATAGAGTTAAGAAAGTCTGTTGAAGCTATTGATATCAAAGAAATGCGAAAAAATCTTGATGAGCAAAAAAAGTTTGTTGAGGAAAGTGGCCCTAAGTTGTCTTTGTTCAGGGAAAAAATAGCTAAATTTAAGGAATTGAGAAATGAAAAAGTTGAAAAAATAGCAGAATCTAAAAGAAAAGTTTTAAATTATAAAGCTAAAATAACCGAAGCAAAGAATTCATTAGAAGTTGCAAGACAATTTTGCATTAATTCTGGAACTGATACTTATAATGTTTGTTCAAAAATTAGTTCTGCATATAATACTTTGGCTAACGCTGAAGTTGATTTGGATAGCGCTTATAACGAGTTAACTTCTTTAGAGAATGAGTTGGGCAGGGTATCAACTGATTTGGCTGAAATAGATTCTGAGCTTTTGGACATTTCAAATAGAATAGAGGCGTCTAAAAACAATTTAGATTATTTTAACTCTAACTTGGATAATTTGAGTAAAACCATAGATAAAGTGAATAATTTAATTGACGAATCATTAATTACAAAGCAAAGAGTTAGCAGTGATTTGAATTCGAGTTTGGCGATGCTTTCTAATTTTGTTTCAAAGCTTGACGAATTAAAATCTTTGAATCCACAATTTTTGGCCAATCCGATAATAATAAACAAAATAAGTTTGTATAAGGTTTCAAAGTTGGATATATTGTCTCCAATGGCGATGGCGATAGTTTTAATGCTTACAACTATTCTTCTTACTGGTGTATCTTTTGTTGTTGAAAGAAACGAAGGTGCATTTTCTCGTTTAGTTCTTTCAAGAACTAACAAAGCAACTTTGTTCACAGGAAAAGTGCTTGGCCAATTGTTTTTTTCTCTTTTAGAAGCGGCTTTAATATTAGCTATTTCAGTCTATTTTTTCGGTGTCAATTTAGCTTCTAGTTTTTTGGAAATTTTCATTGCTATTTCAGTAATTTCCGTATCTTTTATTTCTCTTGGCTTGCTAATAACTAATTATACTAAGACTCAATCAACTACTATTTTGACTGGCTTGTTGTTAGTCGTTCCTATGATTTTTATAAGCGGAATAATTATTCCTATTGAATTAATGAGCAAACCTATTCAGTCCTTAGGAAGTATAATGCCTCTAAATTTAGGAGTGAATTTATTGATAGAGGTAATGGTAAAAGGAACAAGTATTTTCAATTTAGTGGAAGAGATTTTGAAATTGATAGTTCCTGCTATTACTTTCATTATTTTTACTATTTTCAATAGAAATTTATGAAATTTTAAATTAGTTTTAGTAAGTAGTCTATTATAAAGTCAAGTATAGAATTGTATTTTTTTTCTTCTTTAACAATATTTTGTTCTTGCTTTTCTTCTTGTTTTTTTCCATTTTCAATAAATGGTATTTCTAAAATTGATTTTGTTTGCTTTTGCTGTTCTGGATTTGTTATTGTTATCCACGTTGGTTTTGAAAAAGCAGTTTGGGTTTTTTCATAGACTGCTACCGCCCTTAACGTATATACTCCTAATTTGTCTTCAGAATATTCTATTGAATATGGAGCCTCATAGTCTGTGTTTATTAGTTTTTCATTAATGTAAAATTCCATTTTTTCTATGTTGAAGTCTTTTGGTCTTAGTTCGGCTTCAAACTCAAAAGTTTGGTTAATAAAAAATTTTTGTCCTGCATCTGGTTTAGTAATTATTACTAATGGTTTGTCTGGAGATAATTTGTTATTAGATTCTCTTTCCCATGTTTTTCGTTGAACGCTTTGTGTTGGTTGTGGTGTACTTGTTGTTGGTCTTGGACTTTGTGTTGTTCTTCTTTGTTTTTGTATTTCTATTTTAACTATGTTTGACTTGCTATTTAACCCTAGTTGATCTGTTGCTATTGCACTTATTTCATAAATCCCTTCTTTCAAATTTTCTAATGTAATTGAATATGGCGATGTTTCATCTTTTGAGATAAGTTGATCATTTAAGAAGAATTCAACAAAGCTTACATTGTTTTCAAAGTCAAATACTTCTGTTTGAACTGTTATTTTATCTGTTTCAGTATAAACGGAATTATAGGTTGGATCTACTATCACTATTATTGGTTTATTATTTATTCTTGGTGTTGTGGTTTGTGTTGGTTGTGTTGTTGTGGTTGGGTTTGGTGTTGTGGTTTGTGTTGGTTGTGTTGTTGTGGTTGGGTTTGGTGTTGTGGTTTGTGTTGGTTGTGTTGTTGTGGTTGGGTTTGGTGTTGTGGTTTGTGTTGGTTGTGTTGTTGTGGTTGGGCTAGTGGTAGTAGAACGGCTTATGCTTATGCTTTGTAAAGTTATTGGTGAAATAGTTGGGTAAAAAGTGCTTGGAGTGCTTGAAAAATTAGCGGTAATAAATGCAGTTATTTGAAAAACATTTTTTACACCTAAAAAGTCTCCATAGTATATGGTTGAAACAATTATGGCTATGGTTATTAAGCCTATGATTGGTGCAATATTGGAAAAGTTTGGCATAGTATTAATATAGCAACCTTTAAATATAATATTTTCACTCTTTTAATTATGAGAACTTTATATTTGTCTTTGTTTTTTTTAGTTTTTTTTTTCGGTTGTGTTTCTGAGAAGGATTATCCAGTAAATGTTGTTGTTACTGATTCTTATGGTTATCCTATAGAAAATGCAAGGGTTTCTTTTTCCCCGGAGTCTGATAATGCTTTATCTATAGTTGGTTATACTGATTCTTATGGTAATTTAGTTTCAATGATTGCTGCTGGCAATTATACTGTTGTTGTTGTCAAGGACGGTTATTTTTCTTCTGTTTTGGAAAATGTTATTGTACCTACTAATAACAATCTTTCTATAAGGTTAGAGCCAAAGAGTGGTTAAGTTGCCTAATGAATTACAAGATTTGTTTGATGTTATTACTTTTTATAAGCCTGTTAGGTTAATTGCTAAAGAAAAGCATACTGTTTTTGATGGTGTGGCAAAAATATTCAAGATTTTATTATTTTATTGGATTTTTTCTTCTAGCCTTGTAATTATTGCTTCAAGGTCTTTGAGCCAAGACATTTTTTTTAATTCTGGTATTACTTTTTTTGGTGTTTTCATGTTTTTTTTATTACAAGCTTTTGTTGGTTGTTTCTTTGCTTTTATTGTTTCAAGACTTTTTTCTAAAAATGGAGATTTTGTTTCTTTACTTGGATTAAATTATTATTTACTTTCTGCCGTTTCTTTAGTTTTTTTGGTTTCTTCTGTTCCTTTTGCGGATTTTGCTGGTTTGATTTTCTTTTTGCTTGGCCTTGGTCTTTATCTTTTTCTTTTGAATGAACTTTTCGCAAATTTTTTTGTTATTTCACATTTTAAGTCTTTGATAATTTCTGTTTTTTATGTTCTTTCTGTGTTGCTTTTTTTTATTTTTTGTATTTTTGTTTTTACAGGAAAAATAAGTTTTTCTTTATGGGTTTAGGTTTTTAGATTCTATTTTAAATTTATATTAAGTTGAATTTATTAGGTGTTATTTTTGGATAAGTTTGATTTTTTTTCGCCTTTTGATTATAGGTATGTTGATGGGCAATTAAAGATTGAGGCTGAAAAATTTCTTTCTGAAAATGCAAGGATAAGGTATCAGGCAAAAGTTGAGGCTGCTCTTGTGAGAGTTTTGGCTTTGCATGGTGTTTGTTCTAAAAAAATTGCAGACGAAATATCTGTTGCTTGTGAGTCTGTTAGTGCTGAAGAGGTTTATGCTGAAGAAAAAAAAATCAAGCATGACGTTAGAGCTCTTGCAAATGTTATTAGGTCTAAGGTTTCTGATGATGCTAAAAGATTTGTGCATTTTTCTGCTACTTCTTATGATATTGTAGATACTGCTTCTGCTTTGCGCTATAAAGAAACAGCTAAATTGTTTTTGTTGCCTAAGTTGAAGTCTTTGCTCAATGTTTGGATTGCAATTGCTTTGAGAGAGAAAGACACATTACAAATAGGCAGGACTCATGGGCAGCATGCAGAGCCTATTACTTTTGGTTTTACAATGTCTTCTTATGTGAATAGACTTGGTATGTCCATTGAAAATATTCAAAATTGTGCTGATTCTTTAGAGGGCAAATTTTCTGGTGCTGTAGGTTCTTACAACGCTTCTTCGTTAATTGTAAAGGATCCTTTAAAATTTGAGTCTGATGTGCTTACTTTGCTTGGTTTGAAATGTGCTCGTCATTCTACACAAATAGTTAATCCTGAGACTATGTTAAGGCTTCTTAACGCTTTAATGGAGTGTTTTAATGTGCTTGCTAATTTTAGTGATGACATGAGGCATTTACAAAGGAGTGAAATTTCTGAGGTCATGGAAAGTTTTGGAGAAAAACAAGTGGGTTCTAGTACGATGCCACATAAGAGAAATCCGATTAATTTTGAGAATGTTAAAAGCATGTGGAAAGCTTTTTTACCTCGCTTGATTACTTATAACTTGGATGCTATTTCTGAGCATCAGCGTGATTTGACTAATAGTGCTAGTGCTCGTTTCATACCTGAATTATTTTTGGCTTTGGCTGTTTGTGTTGATAGACTTGAAAGGGTTTCTTCTAATTTGGTAATTGATAAGTCTTCTATGAAAAAAAACTTTTCTATTTCAGAAAGTAAGTTGGGTGCTGAGCCATTATATATTTTGTTGGCAAAGTATGGTCATAGTAATGCTCATGAGTTGGTTAGGGAAATTACTTTAGAGGCTGAAAAAAATAATAAAAAGTTTTTAGAAGTTGCTTTGTCTAATTCTGTTGTAAAGTCTTTTTGGGAAAAGTTTTCTGAGAAAGAGAAGAATATTGTAAAAAATCCTGTTAATTATGTCGGTCTTTCTTCAAAGAAAACAGAGCTCGTTTGTAAGTATTGGAAAAAGAGGCTTTTAAATGACTGATTATAAAAAAGCCGGTGTTGACATTGATGCTGGTAATTTGGCTGAAGACTTGATTGGCAATATAGTTAAAGGCACTTATAATAAAAACGTCATTTCTGGTGTTGGTTCTTTTGGTGCTGTTGTTTCTTTGAAAAGGATAGGTAATACTAAAGATTTTTTTTTGGTTTCTACTGTTGATGGTGTTGGAACTAAACTTAAAGTTGCTGCTCTAATGAATAAGTGGGATTCTGTTGGTGCTGACATAGTAAATCATTGTTCTAACGATATTCTTTGTATGGGTGCGAAACCTTTGTTTTTTATGGACTATATTGCCTCTTCAAAGATGAAACCAGAAATCGTGGCTGAAATAGTTAGTGGAATGGCTATTGCTTGTAAGTCTTTGAATTGCCCATTGATTGGTGGCGAGACTGCCGAAATGCCTGGTGTTTATTTGGAAGGCGAACATGACATAGTTGGTTTTATGGTGGGCATTGTTGAAAAGAAGAACTTTTTAGATTCTTCTAAAGTTTCAGAAGGCGATGTTTTAATTGCCTTGGCTTCCAATGGTTTGCATACTAATGGCTTTAGTTTGGCGAGAAAAGTTTTGTTGGAAGAAGCTGGTTTTAAAGTGACTGACCATATTGAGGTTTTAGGAACTACTTTAGGTGATGCTTTGCTTAGTGTTCATAAAAGTTATAGTAATGTTGTTTTGTCTTTATTAGAAAAAGTTAAAGTTCACGGGGTTGCTCACATTACTGGTGGTGGCATTATAGAAAACTTGCCTCGGATAATTCCTGAAAATTTGGATGCAAAATATGATTTTGATTCAGTAAAAATACCTTCTATTTTTAGGCTTATTCAAGAAAAAGGTAAAATAAGTGATAACGAAATGTTTAGGACTTTCAACATGGGTGTTGGATTGGTTTTGATAGTAAGTAAAAAAGACGTTCCTAAAACTATTTCTTTTTTGTCTTCTAAAGGTGAATCAGCTTGGGTGCTTGGGGAAGTTATAAAGAAAAAAAATTAAAATTGGGTGTTTTGGGTTCGACGCGTGGTACTGACTTGCAGGCTATAATAGATGCTATTAATAATGGACAATTGAATTGCGAAATTTGTTTGGTTGTTTCTGATAAAAAAGACGCTTATATTCTTGAACGCGCCAAACTCAACAATATTAATACTATTTTTGTTGACTATTCTAGTTTTCCTGAAAGAAAAGATGCAGAGGAAGTTATCGTTTCAGAGTTAAAGAAAAAAAATGTTGATTTGATTTTACTCATAGGTTTTATGAAAATACTATCGCCTTTTTTTGTTCAGTCTTTCAAAGGACGAATTTGGAATGTTCATCCGAGTTTGTTGCCTAAATATGCTGGTGCTATGAATTTGAATGTTTATGAAATGGTTTTGAAGAACAGAGATAAAGAAACAGGTTGTACTTTGCATGAAGTTAATGAAATAGTTGATGGTGGTAAAATAATTCTTCAAAAAAAAGTTATTGTTGAAAAGAATGATAATGTTGAGACTTTAAAAAAAAAGGTACAAAAGGCTGAACAAGAATGCCTTTTAGAAGCTCTTAAAATGGTTATTGATGGCAAAATAGTTTTGGGTGCTTAGCATGTACATGCATAAAGTTAAGACTGCACTTTTATCAGTTTATGATAAGACTAATTTAGCAGAATTTGCAAAATTTCTTTCTGATAATGGTGTCAAACTGATTTCTTCAGGGGGCACTTATAATGCTTTACTTTTAGCAGGTATTAAATCTGAAAAAGTTGAAGACATAACAAATTTTCCAGAAATGCTTGAGGGGAGAGTAAAAACATTGCATCCAAAAATTCATGCAGGAATACTTGCTAAAAGAGAAAAAAAGCATTTGGAAGAACTTGAGAAACATGGTATTTCTACTATTGACTTAGTCGTTGTTAATCTTTATCCTTTTGAGGAAGTGGCGTTGAAGTCTCTTTTGTTGGAAGACTTGATTGAAAATATTGATATTGGTGGTCCATCGTTGATAAGAGGTGCTGCAAAGAATTTTGAGTATGTTGGAGTTGTTACTTCGCCTCTTCAATACAAAAAAGTGATGAACGAACTTTCAAAGAATGATTTTAGGTTGAGTTCTGAGTTAAGAAAGGAGTTGATGGTAGAAGCTTTTTCTCATACTGCTTTTTATGATTCTATTATTTCTAATTTTTTTCAACAAAAATTTGGTTTGCCTTTTTTTGCTCGTGAAAAAACAATCGCATTAAGACAAATTAGTGAGTTAAGGTATGGTGAAAATCCACACCAGGCAGGTGCTTTGTACAAGTTTCCCTTTACTTTTAATTCCCAACTAGTAAATGCAAAGCAATTGAATGGGAAGGAACTTTCTTATAATAACTATTTAGATCTTGATGCTGCTTTGCAAATAGTTAAAGAGTTTTCTGAGCCATGTGTTGCAATTGTTAAGCATGGCAATCCTTGTGGAGTAGCTATAAGTAATAATATTTCCTCTGCTTTTTCTCGTGCTTATAAGTCTGATTCTTTGAGTGCTTTTGGCGGGATAATCGCTTTGAATAGGGAATGTGATGTTAGTTGTGCTGAACAAATAGTTTCTTTTTTTAATGAGGCTGTTGTTGCTCCTTCTTATTCTGAAGATGCTTTTAAACTACTTTTGAAAAAACCTAATTTGAGAGTTTTACAGTTAGAGTTTTCAGTTCAAAGTGAAAAATTTGAGTTTAGACAAATAGATGGCGGAATGCTTTGCCAAGAAAAAGACAATTTGAAAAAAATTACTTTTGATTTGAAGACTTCTAGAAAAGCTAATAGTAATGAACTTAGAGACTTGGAATTTGCTTGGCGTGTTGTAAAAAATGTTAAAAGTAATGCAATAGTAATTGCAAAAGATTTGGCTACTATTGGTATTGGTGGTGGTCTTTCTTCGCGTATTGATGCTGTTGAGTTGGCAATAAAAAAAGCAGGTTTTAATTGTACTAATGCTGTGCTTGCCTCTGATGCGTTTTTTCCTTTTAAGGATAGTATAACTATAGCTTCTGATGCTGGGATTATTGCTGTGGTTGAGCCAGGCGGAAGCATTAATGATAATCAAGTAATAGAAGAAGCAGAAAGGAGAAAAATTTCGTTGTATTTTACTAACGAAAGACATTTCAGGCATTAGTTTTTTGTCTTGATTTGTTTATTTGAATTGTTGTTGTTAGTTTTTTTAGTTTTGTTATTTGGTTTTGGTGTGGTTCAGTTATTATTGTTATTCAGCAGACCTTGAGATTAAAGAAGCGTATTTGTTGCTATTGATGACTTTTTCGGCTTCTTTTCTTCTTAGCTCTAAAAGTAAATTAGAGTAAGTGCCTTTCAAGTTTGTGAGTTGTATGGCAGCTATTGCTGCGTTTTTGTAGTTGTTTAAACCAACACAATAAGTGTTTTGCATTGAGTCAAAAAATTTTATTGCATCATTTTTTTTTGCTTTGTCTGCTACTGCGCAAGTAATAACTATGTTGTCTGTTTGTTTTGGCTTTTTTCCTAATTTCAAAAAGTCAATAAATACTTTTGAATGGTCAAATTTTCCTATGTTAGTTGTCTCTGAAAAAGGTATTTTGTTTGATTGTAGAAATTCTTTACATTTTTCATAATAATTTTTTTCTATGTTTGATGTCTTTTTTACTAAGACTATTTCTGTAAAGCCGTGCAAAAAATTACCGCATAACTTTAATACTTTTTCTATTTTATTGACACCGACAGTTATTACTGGAACTCCTGAAGGCATTTGTGCACAAGAAAGAAAAGCGTCTATTCCTGAAAAGGCACTATCGCAAGGTAAACCTATTACTGGTTTAATTTTTTTAGAGGCTATTACTCCTGGCAATGCTGCTGAAAGCCCAGCTCCTGCAACAAAAAGTTCTGCATTTGTATCGTTCAATTCGTATTCAAGTTCTTTTGGTGTTTTATGTGCACTCAATACTCTAAAATCTAATGAAATCCCACTTTTTTTTAGTTTTTCATTTAGTAGATTGTATGTTTTTTCGTCTGTTTGAGACCCAAAAACAACAAAAACATCTGCCAAACTATCACCTTATTAATTAAAATTGCAAATTTTTTTAATTTAAACGCATTAATTTTTTTTATGTTTTTTTTATTTTAAGATCGTTTGTCCTCTTTCAGCTCCTATTGAAATAAACTTTATTGGTGTTTTAAGTTCTTTTTCTATGTATTCTAAATAAATTCTTGCGTTTTTGTCTAATTCTTCAAACTTTTTTTCTGTTCCAATTATGTTAAATCCTTCAAAGTCTTTATAGATAGGCTCTGCTTTTTCAATTCCTTTGTTGCTATAAGGAAAGTAATTTACTTTTTTTTCATTAATCTTGTAGCTTGTACATACTTTAATGGTCTTTAGTCCACTTAATACATCAAGCTTTGTAATAGCTAATTCTGTAAAACCATTTAGGCGCATTGATGTTCTTAGCATTGGTAAGTCTAGCCACCCTACTCTTCTTTTTCTACCTGTAGTAGTTCCAAATTCGTTTCCTTTACTAATCAAATGTTCTCCTGTTTTGTCTACTAACTCGGTGAGAAAAGGGCCAAATCCTACTCTTGTAGTGTATGCTTTTACGACTCCTATTATTTTTGTTATTTTTGAGAACGGTATTCCTACTCCTGTTGGTGCTCCACTTGATAATGGGTGCGAGCTTGTTACAAAAGGGTAAGTGCCAAAGTCGTTATCTAAAAAAGTTCCTTGTGCTCCTTCAAAAATAATTTCTTCGTTTTTTTCAAGACTTTCAAAGACTTCTAGGCTCACGTCGCTCAAAAAAGTCTTTAGTTCTTTACCTAACTCTGAATACTCTTTAATAATTTCTTCGGCATTAAAGTTAACTTTTATGTTATAAACTTTTTCAAGAATAGCTTTTTTTATAGGAAAAACTTCTAATACTCTATCTTTCAGATTTTTTTCATCTATTAATTCTTCAAACCTTATCCCTAACCTTTCTGCCTTGTCAGCATAGCATGGGCCTATGCCTCTTTTAGTCGTACCTATTTTTGTTTTGTTTCTTGACTCTTCTCTACCTTCGTCTAACAAATTGTGCCATGGCATTATAATGTGCGTTCTTGGATCTATTCCTAAATTAATTTTTATTCCTGCTTTTTCTAGTTCTTCTAATTCTTTTTTAAGAACTCTTGGATCTAAGACTACGCCTGCTCCTATTAATATTCTTTTGTTTTGCATTGCTCCACTAGGCAACAAATGAAATTTTAGAGTTTTATTACCAACTACTACTGTATGACCTGCATTGTTTCCACCTTGATAACGCACTACACAATCAGCTTTCCCAGCATAAAAGTCTGTTACTTTTCCTTTGCCTTCATCTCCAAATTGTGAACCTACTATTACTATTCCTGTCATAAGACCAAAACCATAAAATAGCAAGGCAATTTTAAACTTAATTGTAAAAATGTTTAAGTTGCAAAAATTGCATTTAAATAGTGTGAGATTTTTAAATAAATGTCATTTAATTTTTTAGGTGATTAAATGGGTTCTGTCAAAAATTTGATAGTTGAAAAAGAGCCAACCGAAGACAAAATGGGTGTTGGCGTTTTTGAGTTTACTGATGATTATAGCGTTTTTGATTATGGTAAAATGCCAGACAAAATACCTTATAAAGGCGAGTCTTTGTGTAGACAGGCGTCTTATAATTTTAAGCAAATAGAATCAAAGTTTGGAATAAAAACACATTTTAGAAAAATGATTTCTGGAACTAAAATGGAAGTAAATCTTGTAAGAGTTCTTAATCCATCAATTCATAAAATTTATGAAGAAACAACTAATTACCTTGTTCCTCTTGAAATAATTTTTAGAAATACTTTGCCTGAAGGAAGTTCAGTTTTTAAAAGGCTTCAAAATGGTGAATTGACTTTAGATGACCTTGGTTTGACAGAAGAGCCAAAGCCCGGGCATAAATTTGAAAAGGCTTTTATTGATGTTAGCACAAAACTTGAACCTACAGACAGGTATCTTTCTTGGGATGAGGCTTTAGAAATTTCTAAGATAACCGAAGATCAAATGTACGAAATCAAAGAAGCCGTTTTGAACATAAATGATTTTATAACAGAAAAAGCAAACTCTTTAGGACTTGAACATGCTGATGGTAAAGTAGAATTTGCTATAACTCCTAAAAACGAAATAATGCTTGTTGATGTTTGCGGAACGTTGGATGAAAATAGGTTTTTGTGGAATAACATTCATGTAAGCAAGCAAGTTTGTAGGGATTATTACAAAAAACTGGATTGGTATAAGCAATTAGAAGAAGCTAAGGCAAAAAAACTTGAAAAAGGAGTTTGGCCTGTGCCACCTAAACTCCCAGAGGAATTAGTGAAGATTGTTTCAAACATGTACGCAAGTGTATGCAACGAATGGATTGGTGAAAAAAGGTTTAAGGTTCCAAAGCTTGAAGAAGTAATGCATGAGTATGTTTCATTCCTTGAGAAAAGTACGCAAAAATGAGTTTTAGTGGTTTTAAATGGAAACACTTAAAAAACCTCGACTTGTTTTTGAAGGAAATTTAGAGTTAAGTTTCAATAATGAAAGAGAATTGGATGATTATATTAGAGAAAAAATTGGAGATGATATTAAATATTCGTTTGGTAGTTACAAACCATTTTTAGAAGCGGCTCTTTTTTATTTATTGATGCATTATGACGAATGTAGTTTTGCCGGGGTTGCTACAAAAGTTTTGCGAAACAAGATTGAAAAAATTAAAAATATTGAACTTCAATTTAATGAGCAATCGCTTCTTGGTTTTGTTAGTGACTTTCACGAAAAATGTTTGTTTGTTTTTGAAAACGAGAAACAAATGGATTCTAAGTTAGAAAAGTTAGGTAATCTGATAAGGGAAAATAGAGTTTCAGGTTATTTTTATCCTTGGCCAATGATATTTAGTATGTTCAGATTTTATTTGGAAATGAATAAAGATAAGTGTTTTTCTAAAGTACCCCGTGGTTTTAAACCTGTTATAAATAGTGGTGAAATTACAAGATTTAGTGATGAAATATATTCAAAATTAAGGAAAGTTGGTTTTAAACCTGTGCATGTTAATGTTGAGACTATTAGGCAAAGAATTGCTGCTCTAGTTAATAAATTAGGGTTCAAGATAGAAAGAGGTGGTTATAGACCAAGGAAAGTAAGAGATAAAGTAAGAGGTCCTAAGGGAACTTTTCCTAGTAGAGAGATAGCAGATCATGTTGCTAATTTTGTAAAAGGAAAAGGTTTGGGGTATCCTAAGAGGCCTACTATAAGACATTAGCTTTTTTTTTACTTTTATAGTTGATTTTTTAAATTGAATTAAGTTTGCTAATATTTGGGGTTTTTGCTTTGGTTGGAAAGTCTTTAAAGGATTCTGATAAAATTGTTTTTGATTTGATTAAGGCTGAAAGTGAGAGGCAGGAAAATGGCCTTGAAATGATTCCTTCTGAAAACAATTGTAGTGTTGCTGTTCGTGAAGCTTTAGGTTCTGTTTTTACTGACAAGTATTCTGAGGGCTATCCTGGGAAAAGGTATTATGGTGGTCAAGAGTTTGTTGATAAAGTCGAGAATTTGGCTATTGAGAGGGCGAAAAAACTTTTTGGTGTTGAGCATGTAAATGTTCAGCCTTATTCAGGAAGCCCTGCTAATCATGCTGTTTATTTTGCTTTGTTGAATCCTAACGATGTTGTGCTTGGTCAAAGTCTTACTGCTGGCGGTCATTTGACTCATGGTTGGAATGTAAATTTTTCAGGTAAAATTTATAGAAGCATTCAATACAATGTTTTGCCTAATGGCTATATTGATCTTGAAAATGTAAGGCAACTTGCACTTGAGCATAAACCTAAACTTATTTGGGTTGGTGCTACTGCTTATCCTCGTGCTTTACCTTTCAAAGAATTTAGTGTTATTGCTGATGAAGTTGGTTCTTACTTGGCTGCTGACATTTCCCATATTTCTGGTTTAGTGGCTGGAAAAGCTCATGAAAGTCCTGTGCCTTATGTTCATATAGTAACTACTACTACTCATAAGACTTTGAGAGGTCCTCGTGGTGCTCTCATAATGGTTACAAAGAAAGGTCTTGAAAAGGATCCTGAGTTGCCTTCTAAAATTGACAAGGCCGTTTTTCCTGGTTTGCAAGGCGGTCCTCATGATCACCAGACAGCAGCCATTGCTGTTGCTTTAGGTGAGGCGTTAAAGCCAGAGTTTAGAGATTATGCTTTACAAATAGTAAAAAATTCTAAGGCTTTGGCTAAAACTCTTATTGAAAATGGTTTAAAGCTTGTTACTGATGGTTCTGACAATCATTTGCTTTTGATTGATTTAACAATGTTTGGAAAAGGAAAGGGTTTTTATGCTCAATTGGGGCTTGAGAGGGCAGGGATAACTGTTAACAAGAACACTATTCCTTTTGACCCTAGCAGTCCTTTTTATCCAAGTGGAATTAGATTAGGTACGCCTGCTATTACTACTAGAGGTTTGAAAGAAAAAGAAATGGAAATAATTGGTAGGCTTATTGCAAAAGTCGTTAAGCGTTCTTGTGTTTTTGATTTCCCCGATGAAAAGAGTTTAAGAGAAAAAGCAATAGAGAAAGCTAAAAAAGGTATTTTTGAGGATAAAGAAATTTTAGAGGTTAGGGAAGAAGTTTTAGGTTTGTGTAAAAAGTTTCCTTTGCATAGGTGAAAATTCATGGTTGCAAAAATTTTGGACGGAAACGCTATTGCAAAAAAAGTTTTTGAAACTGCAAAATCCCACGTTAACAAGTTAAAAGAATATGGGATTAATCCTAAGCTTATAGTGATTCAAGTTGGTTCTGATCCTGCTTCTACCATTTATACTCAAAAAAAACACGACGCTTGTGCTTCTGTTGGAATAATTTCAGAAGTTATTAGGTTGCCAGAATCAATTTCTGAGCAAGAACTTTTGAATCAAATAAATGATTTAAATAAGGATCAAAAAGTGCATGGTATTTTAGTTCAATTGCCTTTGCCAAAGCAAATAAAAGAATCTAAAATAATTGAGGCTATTTTGCCCGAAAAGGATGTGGATGGTTTTCATCCTATAAATCAAGGCAAGAATTTGCTTCATTTGGATGCTTTGAGGCCAGCAACGCCTAAAGGTATTATGAGGCTTTTGAACGAAACAAATCAAAAACTTGAAGGTCTTAATGCTGTGGTCATTGGTAGAAGTCATATTGTTGGAAAGCCTTTGGCTATAATGCTTTTGAATGCAGGTTGTACTGTTACTATTTGTCATAGTAAAACAAAAAATTTGAGAAGTCATTTGCTAAAAGCTGATTTGATAGTTAGTGCAGTTGGCAAGCCAAAATTAGTTAAAGCGTCCATGGTTAAAAAAAACGCGATTGTTATTGACGTTGGGATAAGTAAGGATAAAAATGGTAAAGTTTGTGGTGATGTAGATTTTGAAAAAGTGAAAAAAAAGGCATCTTGGATTACTCCGGTTCCAGGAGGAGTCGGTCCAATGACTATTGCTTCTTTGATAGAGAATACTATTAAGGCGTGTCAAGACCAAAATTTATATAGTTTAAAGTAAAAAGGTAATAATTATGGATGAAGACAAAGTTATTTTTGACGATGAAGAAAAAAATTATAAAAAAGAGCTTGACATTGATTCAGAGTCTAAGCGTGCTCAAATTGTTTTGGATTCTATGAAAGAAGAAGAAACAAGGTTTAGGAAAGGCGAAAGTGATTTATTTAATGCATTAACTTTTTTCGGGATTATTATTTTGATTTTATTTTTGCTTTTTTTGTTATATTATTTGCTTAGTTATTATGAAATAGTTATTCCAAAGTTGTGAGGTTTTTTTGTTGAAGAAAATATTCTTAATTTATTCTACTTTTCCATCAAAGAAAGAAGCAGAGAAGTGTGTTTTAAGGCTTTTAGAAAAGAAGTTGATTGCTTGTGCTAATTTTTTTGAGTCTAAGTCAAATTATTTTTGGGAAAATAGAGTAGTAAAAGAAAAGGAGATTATTTGTTTTATGAAGACCTCAAGGCAAAAAATGAAAGAGGCTGTTTTGTTTCTTGAAAATATTCATCCTTACAAAGTGCCTTGTGTTTTGTTTTATGAAGTAAAAAGTGCTGAAAAGTATTATCTGTGGCTTAAAAAAGCACTATTGTAAATTAGAGACGTTAATCGTAATTTGTTAAATGTCGATTTTTTAGGGGACATTTAACGAAATATTTTTATTTAATGTGGTTTTCTATTTGTAGATGAAAGAAATAAGGCTTCATGCAAGGGCAGGCCATGGCATGGTTACTGGTGCTGACATAATTGCTCAAGCTGCTAACTATGAGGGAAAATTTAGTCAAGCTTTTCCTTTTTTTGGTTCTGAAAAACGAGGACCTCCTGTAGAAGCTTATGTAAGAATAGATGATAAGCCTATTCAGATTCATGAAGAAATAGCAGAGCCAGACATTGTAGTTGTTGCTGATCCTTCCATCATGTCTGAAGTTGATGTTTGTGCTGGTTTAAAAGAAAATGGAGTTGTTATTGTGAACACTAATAAAAAACCAAGTGAATTGGATATAAAAGCTAAAAATGTTTTTACTGTTGACGCAAGTAGTGTTGCGTTAAAGCATTTTAAGAAACTTATTTTGAACACGGTTATGTTAGGGGCTTTGTGTAAAGTCACAGGCATAGTAAAAATAGAATCTGTAAAGAGGGCTATTCGTGAAGTTTTAGGAAACAAGTTTCCTCAACAAGTTGTTGAAGCGAACATTAATGCTATTCAAGAGGTTTATGATACGATGCAGGTTGTTAATGTTGGGGTGAAAGCTTGATTATTCCTTATGCAAAACCTGGTTCTAGTACTTCAAACAAAACTGGAGAATGGAAAGCTTACATGCCATTAGTAAATGGCGATAAGTGTATTAAATGTGGAATTTGTCAAAATTTTTGTCCTGAAGGAATAATGGGTGTTGTAAAAAAAATACCTGAAATAGATTATGAGTATTGCAAAGGTTGTAGTATTTGTGCTAATGAGTGCCCTGTAAAATGCATTGAAATGGTTAGAGTAGAGGATGATCAACAATGATTAAGACTAAGGAAGGCGCTAGGGTTATTGGCGAAATGGTAGTTAATTGTAAACCCCAAGTGGTTGCTTGTTACCCTATTACCCCTACTACTCATTTAACTGAAGAGCTAAACAAGTATTATGCTGATGGCAAGATTCCTGAATACATTACTGTAGAGGCTGAATTTTCTGCTATTTCTGCACTAATAGGCGCAAGCGCTGCTGGTGCAAGAACCTTTACTACTACAGGTGGCCAAGGTTTGCTTTACATGCACGAACCACTTTTTAGTGCAGCTGGTATGAGGTTGCCAATAGTGATGCTTGTTGGTAATAGGGCTGTTAGTTCTCCTTTGAACATTTGGAATGATGAACAAGATTCTGTAAGTCAAAGGGATACTGGTTGGATTCAAA
This sequence comes from Candidatus Iainarchaeum sp., assembly GCA_038895675.1. Classification (GTDB taxonomy): domain Archaea; phylum Iainarchaeota; class Iainarchaeia; order Iainarchaeales; family Iainarchaeaceae; genus CABMIU01. The sequence goes on along the minus strand of JAWANB010000001.1, from coordinate 70,364 downwards.
TTTATTGTAAAAATAATCAAGAGGCTGTTGATGCTATTCCTCAAGCCTTTTATGTTGCAGAAAAAATACTTTTGCCAGTTATGGTTTGTGTTGATGGTCACTACTTGACACATGCTGTTGAACAAGTTGACGTTGCTGATGAAAATAAGGTGCAAGAATTTTTGGCTCCTTACAAGTATCCTTTGGAACTTGATCCAGAGAACCCTGTTAGTTTGGGAGTTTATGCTAACCCAACTCATTATCAAATGTTTAGAGAAGATCTTGTTAAAGACATGGAAATTGCAAAAGAACTAATTGTTGAAGCTGGAAAAAAGTGGGGTGCTTTAACAGGCAGAACTTATGGACTTGTGAATGCCTATAAAGTAGAAGACGCTGAAAGAGTAATAGTTGGTTTGGGTTCAGTAATGGATAATGTTATGATTGTTGTTGATGAGCTAAGAGAAAAAGGAGAAAAAGTAGGTGCTTTGCATGTGCGAGTTTTGAGGCCTTTTCCAAGAGAGGAATTAGTAAGGTTTTTGAGTGGAAAAAAAGTCGGGGTAATAGACAGGTGTTTAAGCATAGGTTCTTGTGCTCCACTTTACTCTGAAGTTTTTGAGGCTGTTGGTAGAAATTCAGAGGTTTCAAGCTTTTTTGGCGGCTTGGGCGGACGAGGAATAAAAAGGCAACATATAAGAGATATGTTTGAACAATTAAAAGGCAAGCCTGTTAGAAAGTGGATCGCGACAGAGCCTCCTAAGGCTACTATGAAGGGATAATTATGAGTATGCAATCTGAAATGCACCTTTATTCTCCTGGCCATAGTGGTTGTCCTGGCTGTGGTCCAAGCAATGCGTTAATACAAGTTTGTGATACTTTAGGGAAAGATATTATAATTGTTCAGGCAACAGGGTGCATGGAAATAACTTCTTCACAATATCCTGAGAGTGCATGGCGTGTACCTTACATTCATTCTCTTTTCCAAAACGCTCCAGCCGTAGCTTCTGGAGTAGCAGCAGCTTTGAAAGCAAAAGGAAATAATCATACGAAAGTAGTTGTTATAGCCGGTGATGGTGCAACATATGACATTGGCTTTGGTGCTTTGAGCGGAATGCTTGAAAGAGGAGATAATGTTCTTTATGTTTGCTATGACAATCAATTGTATGCTAATACTGGTGTTCAAAAATCTGGTGCAACTCCCTATGGTGCGGCAACAACAACTACTAATGTTGGTGCAGTGCATAAAGGAAAAGAGACCGAGAGAAAGCCAATAGTTGAAATAGTTGCTGCTCATGGTATAAGTTATGCAGCTTCTGCTTCAATAGCTTATTATGCAGACTTTCAAATGAAATTAAGAAAAGCAAAAGAAGTAAAAGGGCCATCGTTTGTTGTTGTTGATGCTCCTTGTTGTCTTGGCGCTGGTTTTGATGGGGGAATAACAATGAAAGTTGCAAAACTTGCGGTTCAATCTAGGCTATGGTTTTTATACGAGGTTGAAAATGGAAAGTACAAACTAAACTTTAATCCTTCAAATCCAAGGCCTGTAAAGGAATATCTCGAACTACAAAAAAGGTTTAAGCATTTAAGCGAAGAGCAAGTAGAACATATACAAAGACAAGCTAATCTTAATTATGAAAACCTGCTTGAAAAATGCGGTTTGAAAAATTAATTTTTTTCTTTGGAGACAGAATAAAGACTTAAAAATGTTTTTAAAAATCTTAAAAAGTCAAGATTTTTCTTAATGAATTTGTTTTTCTAAAAATTGTATTGCTTCTTTCAAAAGTTTTTTGTTGTCTTCATGCGTTAATAAATCGCTTGCTTTTTCTTTTGTTGCCCAGACGTAATCGTCATGTTCTACTATTTCTTGCTCTAAATTTATTTTCTCATTCATGTCTGATTTTATGAGAAATGGAATGTATTCGTACTTTATTCCTTGAGAGGCCCATGCCATTTTTTTATTTAGTCTTGAAATGATGTTCAACTTAAAAAGTCCTGTTTCTTCCTCTATTTCTCTAAGTACTGCTTCTTCTGGACTTTCGTTTTTATCTATGCCTCCTTTAACAAATTCCCAACCTTTCCAATTTAGGATTCTATGCATTAACAAAAAGTAAGTTTCTTTGTCTTTTATGTCAAATATTACCGCAGTAACTCCATACTTTGTTTTCATAGCATGAATTTGGTAAGTTAATTTTAAAAATAACATGTCAAAGTAATTATGAATTTTGATTCTCTGTTTTTTCTAATAAACTTATGAATATTTCTCCGAAAAATTCTTTCTGCCAAATAATTATTTGGCCTTTATTCATCAAAAAAAGGCAGGCTATGAATGTCTTTACAACGTCTTCTATTTTTGTTGGGTCTTTTATTACTCTTGAAAATACGACAATGTTTTGAGAGTCGACATTTCTTTTTATTCTTTTTAAGGTTTTTTCCATTTCTTCTTCAATCTTGAAGTCTTGGTAAGGAATAACAAATTTTATTCTTTGTTTTTTTTCTTTTGATTTTTCTTCAATTTTCTTTGTTTGTTTTAACATCTTTTCTATAGCAGAAACAAGTTCATCCAAAGAAATTTTTCCTTCCCTGATTTTTCTTATATTAGTTAGGTCTGGCAACATTGCTTCAAATTCTTTTATTTCTTCTGGAGTCATTTTTTTCTTTTCTTTTTCCAGGTCTTCTTTTGTCTTTATTTCGCTTACGCGCAAAAAATTTGATTTAAATTTAAGTAAAAGGGCACAAGCAAGTATCGCATTAGCAGGGATTTTCAAATTATGATAAGAAAGGCTATTGATTTTTTCCAAATATTTTTTTGTTAACTCGTTAATGTCTATTTCCCATGGATTCATTTTTTCTTTTTTTACTAATTCTATTAGTATTGTTTTCCAAGCAGGCTGGTCTATTAAATCTACTAAATCTATTTTTTCTGGAAGTTCCACTACAGAAGTTTCTTCTAAAGCTATTGTTTCCTCTAAAATATCTTTTTCTAGTTCTTTCATAATTGGTACTTATAAATTAGAGTTAGTTGTTTTTATGCTTATTTGAGCTTTGGCTTTTGTTTAAATACTATTTTTTAGTGTTTTTTATAAAATCAATTAATTTAAATTATTTAGTTATTCTATTTTTTTCATGAGCATATATGAAGATAGGTTTGATTTGGATGAAATTAAAAAAAAGTATTTTGGGCTGATTTTGTTAGGCTTAATTCTGTTAATTTTATTGTTTATGCTTTTTCAGTCAATTAGTAATAATAAAAATCCAATCGAAATAATGTTTGAAAAAAATCCTATAAAGGCAAATGAAACTTCTAAAGTAATTGTAAGAATAACCAATAATACTGATAAAGATCTTGAGAGTGTTCCTTTGAGAATTTTTGCTAAAGAAAAAACAGAATTTGATATTTTTCCTTTGAACTCGCAATTTGAAGGCAAAATTAATTACTTATCAAAAGGCACTTCAAGGGAAATAGTTTTTGTGATTAATCCAATATCAAAAATTTTGCCTGGTAGTTATGTAATTGTCGCTGAAACAATAATAGACGATACTAAGTTCAATAAGGAAGCTATTATTAATGTTCAATGACTAAGCAAAGACTTGAAGCAATGGTCAAGGGCAGAGTGCAAGGTGTCGGCTATAGGTTATTTGTAAAATTGAAAGCCGCCCAATTAGGCATTAATGGTTATGCCAAAAATTTGCCTAACGGTGACGTTGAAGTAGTAGCAGAAGGAAATTCCAAAGCTTTGGAAGAACTCCTAAAAGAACTTTATAAAGGGCCTTTTTTAGCAAGAGTGGAAGAAATAAAAAGTGAAATTAAGAACCCAAAAGGTGAAAATGGTTTTAAGGTGTTGTAAGTAACTATATGTTTTTATTTTGTTAACTGGGTTTTGTTTTAAGGTGTTTTAATTGGATTATGAAATTAAGGACATTAAATTGGCAGAACAAGGCAAAATGAATATTGCTTGGGCCGAGTCTCAAATGGGTGCTTTGTTAGAAATAAAAAAAAGGTTTGAACGGGAAAAGCCTTTGAAAGGCGAAAAAATAGGAATTGCTTTGCATGTTACTAAAGAAACTGCAGTGCTGGTAAAAACCTTGGTTGCTGGTGGCGCAAAAGTAGCTATAACAAGTTGTAATCCTTTGAGCACTCAAGACGATGTGGCTGCTGCCCTAGTTTCTGAAGGTATAAAAGTATTTGCAAAAAAAGGCGAAACAAGAGAAGAATATTATAAGTACATAAACAAAGTTTTGGATTTTGAACCTACTATAACTATAGATGATGGATTAGACCTTGTCACACAAATTCACACTAAAAGGCCAGAACTGCTTAAAAACATAAAAGTAGGAACAGAAGAAACTACGACTGGAGTAATAAGGCTTAGAGCAATGGAAAATGAAAAAGCCCTGAAGTATCCTGTAATAGCAGTAAATGATAATGAAACAAAGCATTTGTTTGATAATTATTATGGTACTGGACAAAGCACTTTAGATGGAATAATTAGGTCAACAAATATTTTGTTTGCTGGAAAAAATGTTGTGGTTATTGGTTATGGTAATTGTGGTAAAGGGGTTGCAACAAGAGCAAGAGGATTAGGGAGTAATGTAATAGTCATTGAGGTAGATCCTATCAAAGCTTTACAAGCTAAAATGGATGGTTATGAAGTAATGCCGTTGCAAGATTCTTTGCCTATTGGTGATGTTTTTATTACTGTTACTGGAAATAAACATGTGATAAAGAAACAAGACTTTGAAAAAATGAAGAATAATGTCATATTAGCAAATTCTGGGCACTTTGATATAGAAATAGACGTTAAAGGTTTAGAAGAAATTTCTGTCCAAAAAAAGAGAATGAGATGGCAATTAGATGAATACACTTTAAAAAATAACAAAAAAATTTATTTGTGTGCTGAAGGAAGGTTAGTTAATTTAGGTTCTGCTGAAGGACATCCTTCAACTGTCATGGCTTTGAGTTTTTGTGGACAAGCTTTGGCAGTAGAATATGGTGTAAAAAACAAATTAAATGTAGGTTTGCATGTCTTACCTAAAGAAATAGACAAAGAAATTGCAAAGCTTCAACTAAAAGCAATGGGAATAAGAATAGACTCTCTAACAAAAGAACAACAAAATTATCTTTCAAATTGGAAAGAAGGCACTTGAAACTTAAAATTTTACAAAATTTGAAAACTCTTTGTACCTTTTATTTATTTCTTTCAAACTTATTTTTTTCAGTTTTTCTGTTGAAAATGCTTCGGCATTAAAAGATGCTATGCAAGAACCGTAAACTATTGCTTTTCTAATGTTTTTTTCTGAAAAATCTTCAGTTTTTGCAAGATAACCTATAAGTGCTCCACCAAAACAATCTCCAGAACCTGTTGGATCAACAATGTTCTCTAAAGGATAGCCAGGACAAGAAAAAAATGTTTTTTTAGTGAAAGCTACACAACCATGTTCGCCTTTTTTTATTATTGCTATTTTAGAATCTAATTTTAAAATTTCTTTAGCGGCTACTGCCAAATTTGATGTTTTGAAAAGTTGTCTTGCTTCGCTATCATTCATTAAAGCTATGTCTGAAATTTTTACTATTTCCAAAACTTTTTTTCTTTTCTTTGAAATCCAAAGATTCATAGTATCGGACACTACAAACTTTGGTTTTTTCTTAAATTGTTTTAGTACTTCAAGTTGTAGTTCAGGATCCATATTTGCAAGAAAAAGAAAATCAGTGTTTTTATATTCGTCAGGCACTTTCGGATAATATTTTTTTATGATATTTAAGTCTGTTTTTAAGGTTATGGCGTTGTTAATGTCAAGGTCATAGTATCCAGCCCAATGAAAGGTTTTACCAGAAAAATTTTCTAAGCCATCTAAACTTATTTTTTTATTTTGTAAAAACTTTTTTTCTTTTTCTGGAAAATCATTTCCAACAGCACTTAAAATTCCTACGTTTGAAAAAAAAGAACAAGCTATTGAAGCGTATAATGCTGAACCGCCTGGAACAGATGTTACTTTGCCAAAAGGCGTTTTTATGTCATCAAGTGCTATAGTTCCAAAAACTATTACTTTTGTCATTTTTTTTCCTCTATTTTTAAAACAATTTTTTCAATTTCTTCAAATATTTGTTGTAATGGCCTATTTCCATCAACTTTTATCAAAATTTTCTTGTTTTTATAAAATTCTATTAAAGGCTTTGTTGTTTCATTGTAAAGTTTTAACCTTTTTTTTACTACTTCCGGTTTATCGTCTTCTCTTAAAATTGTTTCAGAATGACAATCATCACATTTGCCTTCTTCTTTTGAAGGAACGTCAAGACCATAAATCCTTTTACATTTGACACATTGTCGTCTTGCTGCAAGTCTTTTTATTATAACATCTTCGCTTGAATCTATTTCCAAAACTGCATCAACCCTGATTCCTAATTCTTTTAAGAGATAGTCAAGGTGTTCACCTTGATTAATGTTTCTAGGGAAACCGTCCAATACAAAATTTCTTTTCAATTTAGAAATTTTTTCAATAACCAGTTTTACTACTATCTCATCTTCAACAAGTTTTCCCGATGCCATTATAGGGGCTATTTTTTTCCCTAACTCTGTTTGAGAAGCAACTTCTTCTCTAAGCAAATCGCCAGTGGAAATATGCGTACAATTAAACCTTTTTTCTATAAATTTGGCTATCGTGCCCTTTCCAGTTCCAGGCGGTCCTAAAAGAATCAAGTTCATTAGAAAACACATAAGAAAAAGAATTAATAAAGAATAATGCTTTTGCACAAGATTTTTAGTTTTGTAGTAATATTATCGTATCATGTGTTTAGCTGTTCCTGGAAAAGTAGTAAGTTTGAGAGAAAAAGGTAAAATAGCAGTAATAGGTTATGGAAAAAAAATTGTTAGTGCTTATAATTTAATAAAGGCTAAAAAAGGGGATTGGGTTTTGATACAACAAAAAACAGTAGTCGAAAAAATAGATAGCGAAACAGCAGAAAATGCTTTTAACTCTTGGAAGATTGCAAGCAAGAATTAGCTAAATTCAAATTTTTGTTAGTGTATTTTTCCAAATTTTTTTGCTCTTCTTTAGTTATTTCATCAACTAGAGTATTCCAATGTGTTGAAAAAATTTTTTCAGAAAAACATTTTTTTTGTGTTTCAAATTTTTTAATAGTCTTTTTTAGGTCAAGCTTGTCTTTGACTAAGGATAATTTTGTTGTTATAAAAAAATTTTTGTCTTTATAGATCGCTGGTTTTATTAAACAATTATTTAAATTGCTTAAAATTGGCTTTACTTTTTTTGTTACAAAGTTTATATAAAGAACGTGAAATGAGTGGTTTGGAAAAACTTTTGATTTCAAATTATTGGCTTTTTGTTCTGCAATATAATAAGGCAACATGCCAGGTTTTGTAAAATCTTCTAATATCATTTTTTTGAGTTCTTCTTTGTCAATGTTGTCAAGCAACTTATTACCTAACCAATAAGCTTGTGCAACTTCTTCATCAAATTCTGTTAAGCCATTTGAGTCTGATATAATTCGTAAATAAGGTGATAAACCTACAAAAGTTTTGATTATTTTTTTTATTTTTTTGCCTTTTTCTTTTGTTGGTTTCTTTAGAAATGAGTTGAAAAGAACATAACTATTTTCTTTTCCACAATACCCTAAGCTGTTTGGTATGCTTGAATACTTGCACAAAATTTTTAATCCTTCAATTTCTTTTTTGTGCAACTATTGATCCCCTATAAGAAAAGTTTTGAAATATAAATTGAAATCCTATTATTAGTATAACTCCTATTACCATTAGTGTAAGACCTATTCCTTGTTGCAAAGTCAGATTTTTTCCTAAAAATAAAAGAGAAAGTAAAGCTGTTATTGGTTGTGCTAACATTATTATCGCAGAAGCTTTTGACACTTCTATGTATTTTAGGCTATTGTAATATGTTAATACATACAAGAACAACAATGCTGTTGTTGCTAATAACCATAGCCATTGAGTTATTTCAAAAGTTGGTGTTTTTATAGCTCCAATTGAAGATAAAATTATTAGCATGAAAATGCTACCGAAAAACATTCTGCCAAAAGCGACTATATTAGGACTAATTTCTTTTTCTTTTATTGCATATTTCGAAATGACATTTTCAATTGCCCAAAGTATCGTGGCTACAAAAACTAACAAAAATGGAAAATCTGCTTTCAGGTCTCCTGAAAAAAGCAAGAGGTTTCCTAAGAAAATTAGTAATGCGCCAAACCAAAATTTTAATGAAAGTTTTTCTTTGAGAAATACCATTGCTAAAATGGCAACATAAATGAATAAAGTTTTGTGAATAAAACCAGCCGAAGTGGAGCTAATTGATTTTAATGCATAAAAGAAAAGTAAAAATGGTATGCTCCCACCTATTAAGCCTATGGCAAACAGAATTTTCCATTGGTCAAAATTAAGTTTTTCTAAATGCTTGTATTCTTTAATAAGTATTATTATTGAAAAAAGCATTATTGCGACTAAAGAATTTCTTATAAAAGTCAAATTAAACGGGTCTATTTGTTGGACAGCAAAAGAATTCAAAAAAACAGACACGCCACTTACAAGAGCAGTGCATAAAACTAATATTATACCTGTATTGGTTTTCATGTGACTTTATTAAAAATAATTCATAATAAAAAACTATTCTATGAAGGTTCTCATTGTTGGAAATCCATTGCTAAAGTACGATTCTTTACCATTGAGAATTTTGCCAAAATTGAAAAAAGTATTTCCAAAAATAGAGTTTAAAGAAATCGATCCAAGCGAGGATTTACAATTAGAAGGAAAAAATCTTATCATAATTGATTCTGCTGAAGGCATTAAAGATGTTGTCTTGTTAGAGGACCTTGACAAAATTTTGACTAATAAGATTTTTTCTTTACATGACTTTGACTTAGGAATTACTTTAAAGTTGTTGAAAAAAGCAAATCTTATTGACTCAGTAAAATTGATTTGCGTGCCAAGAAAAGCTAATGAAAAAGAAGTTTTTGCTGGTGTAGTAAAAATATTAGAAGAATTTGAGTCAAAATAAATTAATATACTAAAAGTAGTACTTTATTATAATGGGCAAGAAATTGCGTGTTGGAATTTTTTCTTTTACTGGTGATGAAGGTTGTGTAATTACTTTTGTTGAAATATTGAATTACAAGCTAAAGGATTGGAAAGACAAGGTTGATTTTGTTTATGCAAGAATTTTAAAAGCCAACAACACTATGAATGACCTTGACGTTGCTTTTGTAGAAGGAGCTATTTCTAATAGCAAAGAATTGAAGCTTTTGCAAGAAATAAGGGATAAGGCAAAAAAAGTTGTTGCTATTGGAAGTTGTGCAATAAACGGAAGCCCAAGCAATAATAGAAACTTTTTTGACAAGGAAAGGTTAGAAGAAATAAAGCCTATTTTAGAAAGATTTAGTCATTTGCCTTCTGTAGAGCCTATTGGAAAGTACATTAAAGTTGATGCTGAAGTGCCAGGTTGTCCTATAATTGAGGAAAAGTTTATTCAAATTATGGAAAATTATTTTAAAGAATTTGGAGTGGAATAAAATGCACGGCTCGCTTGAACATGACCATGACTTTGACTTAGTAATAGACCCTATTTCTAAGATAGAAGGCCATGCAGAACTGGACATAAAAGTAAGAAATAGCAAGGTAGAAGATTTAAAGCTTAAAGTCAACGAAAATAAGAGGTTTTATACTCAAGCAATAAGAGGTAAGCATTACAATTCTGTCCCACAATTAGTTTCAAGAATTTGTGGTACTTGTAGTATTGCGCATCTTAATTGTTCGATTGAAGCTTTCGAAAATGCGTTAGCCATTGAACCTAGTGAGCAAACAATACTTTTGCGAAAATTAACCATGTATGGTTTAAATATTAGGGATCATGCAATGCACTTGTACCTTTTTTCTTTGCCTGACCTTTTTGGTAAAGACTCTATATTAGAGCTTGAAGGCAAAGATGAGAAATGGATTAAAGATTGTTTTGATGTTAAAGCAAGTGGCAATTCTTTGTCAACTCTTGTCTTAGGAAGGGCTGTTCATGGAATGTTTGCTATGATTGGCAGTTATGCAAAATTACCTGAAAAGTCATCTATGAAAGAAGTTTCTAAAAAATTGTTGGAAGTAAGAGATAAAGTAATAGACTTAGTAGAGCTTTTTTATGAAAAAGAATTAAATTTTGAGAGTCCTTCAAACTATGTTTGTCTTGGTTCTGAAGACTTTGATTTTTTGAGTGGTGAAATAATTAGTAGTGAAGGTTATTGTATTCCTGAAAAACATTATTGGAACCACGTTGAAAGGGTAATACTTCCTTATTCTCAAAGCACTGGTTTTAAGTTTGAAGGACAAAGGTATAGGGTTGGTGCGTTGAGTAGGCTTAATTTGAATAGAGGTTCTTTGAATAAGAAGACTAAAAAAGATTGTTCAAAATTTTTGTCTTGTTTTCCTTCTCACGATGTCTTTCACAATAATTTGGCTCAAGCGATTGAAATAGTTCATTGCATTGATAGTTCAATAGATTTACTGGAATCGTTAGAGTTCAAGCAAGAAGAAAAGCCTTTGCCAAAAAAGATTGGTGGAAAAGGAATTGGAGCAATAGAAGCTCCGAGAGGATTGCTTTATTACATGGTTGAAATTGACGAGAAAGGAATAATTAAACACGCTGAAATATGTACGCCAAGTCAACAAAACCAAATAAACATGGAGCATGATTTGAAAGAACTAATACCGCTTTATCTTGACCAAGGCAAGGAAAAAGTTAGGTTGGAATTAGAGAGATTGATTAGAGCTTATGACCCTTGTTTTAGTTGTGCTTCACATTTTTTGAAAATAAATTGGAGATAGGTAAACAAAATTCTTTTATAGCTCAAAATTGTTTTTGTTTTGATGCAAGAAATTTTAGAAAAGGGTTGTGAAAAAGCAGTTTCTGTTTTGAAAGAGTGTTCTACGAACTACGGTTTGTATGCTTCTGGTGGCAAAAACGGGTATACGCAAGTTTGGGCTAGAGATTCTTGCATTTCAATGATAGGCTGTTCTTTCCACACTTCTGCATTCAAGAGCATTTTTAAAAAAAGCCTATTGACTCTCAAGTCAAAACAGTCAAAAAATGGTCAAATACCTAATGCTGTTGATTTCGTTGGTTCAATAGAGAAGCCGGTTACTTATGCTACTATTGATTCAAGCTTGTGGTATATTTTAGGGCATTATTTTTATAAACAAAAGTTTGGGGATGATTTGTGGAAAAAATCTTATGCTTCGATTAGAAATGCAATTAATTGGGTATCTTGCCAAGATGCTGGCGAAGACTTTTTGCCTGAACAATTACCTACTACTGATTGGCAAGATTGTTTTCCGCATCGTTATGGTCATACAATAAATACTCAGGCTCTTTATTTTGCCTCTTTAAAGGCTCTTAAAGAAAAAAACTTAAAAAAAATTAAGAGCGCCATTGACTTGTATTTGTGGGATGAAAAATTAGGTTATTACTTGCCTTGGCATTGGAAAGATCATGGAGAATATTCTGAAAAAGGGACATGGTTTGATTCTCTTGGTAATTTATTAGCAATAGTTTTTGGTATTGCTGACAAAGAAAAGTCCACGCAAATAATTTCTTTTATAAAGGAAAAAAAAGTTGATAGGCCATATCCTTTGAGAGCTATTTTTCCTCCGATAAAAAAAGGTTCGAATGATTGGAAAGATTACTTTGATTCTTCTTTAGCTGGACAACCAAATCAATACCTTAATGGTGGAATTTGGCCTTTCATAGGTGGCTTTTATGTTGCAGCTTTAGAAGAATTAAAAATGCATGAAGAAGCTATTAGAGAACTTGAACTTTTGGTTGAAGCCAACAGAATTGGACAAAAAGAAGAGTGGGAATTCAACGAATGGATAAACCCTGTAAATGGATTGCCACAAGGAGGCTTTCATCAGGCTTGGAGTGCAGGTTCTTACTTATTAGCTTTTGAATGTGTGAAAAACAAAAAAAATCTGTTAAAAATTTAACTTATTAATTTACTTTTTTGGGATAAAATCTAAAGAAATTGAGTTAATGCAATACCTTTTTCTTGTTGGTTCTGGCCCATCATCAAAAACGTGTCCCAAGTGTGCTTTACATTTTGCGCACTTTACTTCTATTCTGTACATAAAATTACTATAATCAGCTTCAAAAGACACTGCGTTCTTGTTTATTACATCGAAAAAACTTGGCCATCCTGTTCCTGACTCAAATTTTGTTTCTGATGAAAAAAGTTTGTTGCCGCAAACTACGCAAACATAAATCCCTTTTCTTTTGTTGTAAAGAAATTTTCCTGTAAAAGGCTTTTCTGTACCTTTTTCAAAGCACACATGCCTTTGTTCTTTGCTTAGTTTTTTTTTCATTTTATCTCTTCCTTACAAAAAAATCTATTACTACTTGCACTATGCTTGGTGCATAATCTCTGACTTTTTTTTCGAAGATTATTTCAAAAGTCGCATTTTTATCTTTGCATGCATTTTCTATTTGTTTGTGCGGATCTTCAAAAGGACTTTTTGAGTCAGAAAATTGGTAATAGTGAATCATTCCTTCTTTTTTTAGAAAGTTTATTGCGTCTTCCAAAAAGTTTTCACCGCCTTTTGGCAATGGCATTATGACTCTATCAAATTTTTCTTTGTATTCTGGCATTTTAGCAAACTCTTTTACGTCTCCTAACAAAGGAATTATTTTGTTTTGTAGCTTGTTAATAGTAATATTTTCTAACATGTCATTATAAGCTATTGGATTAAGTTCTATTGCTATTGCCATGCTCATTTTTGAGTGTTTTGCAAAAACTATTGGAAATGGCCCAACGCCTGCAAAAAGACATGCTATTTTTTCTCCTTCTTTTATCAGATTTGAAATTCTTTTTCTTTCAGAGGAAAGTCTTGGTGAGAAAAATACTTGGCCAAGAGTTATTTTAAACTTGCAACCATGTTCAATGTAAGTGGCTTTGTTTGTTCTTTTTCCAGCTATAAAAACAACTGGTTCGTTTCTAAAAATTCCATGGTGTGCTCCTGTTTTCAAAAAAACACTTTTTACTTGCTTGTTGACAAGCATTAGTGCTTCTGCTATTTCTAAAGCTTTGTGTTTTATTCTTTCATTTAATTCAAGTATTGCGCAGTCTCCTAAAAGGTCAAATGATGAAGGCAATAACGCAATTTCTTCTTTTGAGAGGCTTTTTGACAAAACTTCTTTTATATTCTTAGGTTTTTTTTCACGCATACTAAACTTTGTCTTGACTATTTTTCCTAAATTTTCTATAGGCTTTTCTTTTATCGGAAAAATAACTTTGTTGCCTTTTCTTATAGGCAAAAGGCTATTATTTAATAGGCTTTTTTTAGATAAAATTTGTTTGACTTTTTCTGCTTCACTTTTTTCTATTTCTATTCCTAACGCTTCCATAAAATATTAAATAGTAATGTCTCATTATAAAAAAGATGTTTGAAATCATTTTTGACTTAACTGGTAAATATTTTTGTGACCCTATTTTGGGAAAAACAGAAAGAGGTTACAATTTTGTAAACACTATTTTTTATATTCTAATTTTATTTGTGGTGATTTTTTATCTTTACAAGTTTTTGGCAAAAAAACAAATAAAATTTGATTTTGGTTTTGTTTTAGCTGTTTTTCCGTTCATAGTTTTTGGATCTTCTTTAAGGGTTCTAAATGACATGGGTTTTTTCTATAAGACTTGCAATCCTTTGGATCCAAATTTTTATACTTTTACTCCTGGAATTTGGTTTTTAACAGGTGGTATTCTTTTTGCCACTATAGTTTTGTCTGGCAAGAATTGGAAAAAATTTGTTCCGATAGTGGGTTCTGCAATAACATTGCCTATTTTGGTTTTTGAAATAATTAATTTTGTTGCTTGGAATCAAGTTGCATTGATAATAGTTGCTATGATTTTCATTTTGTTTATCCTAAAAGTATTGTCATTTTCTTTTCTTTTAAAAAAAATTCTTTCAGATAAAATGAATTTATTCGTTATTTTTGGCCAAGCCTTGGATGGTTTTGGAACTTTGGTAGCTACTTCTTTGAATTGTACTGAACAACATCCAGTTAGTGCTTTTGTTATTTCAATAAATCCTTGGCTATTTATTTTAGTAAAAATTTTGATCGCTAGTTTAATTGTCTATTATGCTGACAGAGAAATAGAGGACGAAAATTTTAGGAATTTTGTCAAATTTTGGATTATTGTTTTAGGATTTGCTCCTGGCTTAAGGAATCTTTTGACTATTGGAGTTGGCACTTGCATTTAAAAGTTTTTTAGACGATTATTTTATTGATAAAAATGCTTTACTTGGTAGGCATTGGTTTGGCTCCAAAACATATTACAAAAGAATCTATTTCTGCGTTGAAAAGTTGTGAAAAAATTTACTTAGATAGTTTTACTTCTCAATTGCCAGAAGGTTATATTTCAAAATTGAGTTCTGAAGTTGGAAAAGAAATAATTGCTTTAGAGAGGAAAGAAATAGAAGAAAATTTTTTAGAAAAATTTTTGTTGCCTTTTAATTACAATGTGGCTTTGGCAGTTCCAGGAAGCCCTTTGAATGCCACTACTCATATTCAATTAGCGATTGAGTGTAAAAAATTAAGTATTCCTGTTAAAATTATTCCAGGGATTAGTGTCTTTGAATTCGTGGCTTTTACAGGCTTGGATAGATACAAGTTTGGTAGGACGACGACAATAGTTTTTCATGAACCAGACTATGAGCCTGAAAGCTTTTATGACGTTATAATAAAAAACAAGTCTTTAGGCTTGCATACTTTTTGCTTGTTAGACATTAGGAAAGAAGAGTCAAGGTTAATGAGTATTAGGCAAGCTCTTTCTTTGCTTGAGTTAATTGAGGAAAGGCGAGAAAAAAATGTTATTGCTGAAAGTATTATAGTTGGTCTTGCAGGTCTTGGCAGTGATAGAGAACAAATTTTTGCTGGTCCTATTGAAAAAGTAAAGAATTTTGATTTTGTTTCTTTTCCTCAATCTCTTATCGTTTGTGGCAATTTGAATGAAAAAGAAATTGAAGGTTTAAAAACATTGGCTGATCTTGAATGAAAGAAAATTTAGAAGAAAAACTTGCAAAGTACAGGTCATTAACTAAATTAGCGCTTGAAAAAGTAGAGATAAGAAAAGAATATGGGAAAAAGCTTTTGGAAATGGCTAAAGCTTATTATGAAGATGCGCAATATTTTGAAAAAAAGGGTTTGAAATTAACTGCATTAGCTGCTTATAGTTATGCTCATGCTTGGATAGACGCTGGAGTTAGAATTGGTTTGCTTGACGGAAAAAATGATGATAACCTTTTTGTTTTGCCTTGAATTTATAGCTTTGAATTTTTTTACTAAAACTATAAAAATAACTTGACTCGTTTATAGTATAATGCAAAAAATATTGATTTTAGGAGGAGGCTTTGCTGGTATAGAAACAGCTCTAAGACTTAGGCAATATTTGTCAAAAAATGAAATAATTTTAGTTAGTGATGATGACTGCTTTACTTTTTCGCCTTTGCTTTATGAAGTTGCGGCAGGAGAACTTTCAGAGGCTGACACTTGTCTATTAATTCCTTCTTTATTAAAAAAGTACAAGATAGTTTATTACCATGATTCCGTAAAAAAAATTTTGCCAAAAGAAAAGTTTGTTATAACCAAAAATTCTGAAAAAATTAGTTTTGATGTACTTATTTTAGCAATTGGAGCTTTGACCAATTATTCAGGCATAGAAGGAAAAGAAAAGGCTTTTGCGTTGAAAAGTAAAGAAGACGCTGAAAAGCTTTTTGAGAGAATTTCAAATTGTGTTGAAAAAAATGAGCCACATGACTTTGTTGTTTGTGGTGCAGGTCTAACTGGAATAGAATTAGCAACTACTTTGAAAGATCATCTTGATATTGTATGTGCAAAAAACGGATTTAATAGAAAAAACTTTAGAGTAACTATTTTGCATGGTCCAAATAGAATTTTGCCAAATCTGCCAGACAAGGCTTCTTCTTTAGTCCTTGATTATTTAAGTAAAGCAAGTATTGATGTAGTATGCAATTTTTATACAAAGAAAATTTTTAATAAGAAAGTTATTAGTAGAGACGGAAGTGAGTTTAGTTGTGATACGCTAATTTGGGCTGGAGGCATAAGGACTCACGATCTAATAATAGAGAGCTCGCTTCCTTACTCTGGAATGCTTGGTGAAAGAGGCGCTCCTGGAGGTGGCTTATTAGTAAATAGTTTTATGCAATGTACTACTTATCCTTTTATTTTTGGTTTAGGTGATTGTGCTTGTATAGTGGAAAATGAAAGCATTCAGAAAACTGCTCAAAATGCTGTTGACCAATCAAAGGTAGTAGCAAAAAATGTTATTGCGCTTTTAAAAAATTCAAAAATGGTAAAATACAAGCCTAAAATTGGCAAGTTTTATTGTGCTTTAGGAAAAAATAACGCGTTGTATGTTTGTGGTAAAAAAATTTTGGTTGGAAAAAAAGTAAGGTTTGAAAAAGAAAAACAAGAAACAAGGTATGTTAAAAGACTTTCAAAGACAAGTAAGCCTAGTGTCGGAATATATGAATTTTTGTAAATTTATAGGTTAAAAGTTTTTTCTATTATTTTTGCCATTTTTAAGGAAGTTACTTTGTAATCAAAGTTTTCTACAGCGTGTTTTCTACCATTTTCACCCATTTTTTTTCTTAAATCTGGGTTTTCCATTAATTTTAGAAGATATTCTGCTAATTCATCTACGTCTGCTCTATAAGCAAATGTTTTTGGTTTGTCAAACTTGATTATTTGCTTTTTTTCAAAACCCATTTCAGGGTAAACCCACTCTTGATCCAAGTCTATTGTCTCTGAAACTTTAGCAAGAAAACCTGTTTTATTATGGATTATAGTGTCTTTTATACCGCCTGCATCAATTGATAGTACTGGGATACCGCAAGCCATTGCCTCTACTTGTATCATGCCAAAGCCTTCTATCCTGCTTGGTGCCGCATAAATATCTGCTGCGCTTAAAAGAACGTTGAATGTTTCTCTAGAAACATTACCATCAATGTACTCTATTTTGTTTTCAAAACCAAATTTTTTTATTATTTCTAATTCATCACGATAATGGTAAGTTGGATAATAACTTTCCCAACTTTTACCTACATAGCGCCATTTTGGGTACTTGCCATTTATTTTTCCTAATGCTTTTAATACTTCTTGAAAGCCTTTGCTTGTAACGTCTCCGCCTGCCGTCAATATCATTATTTCGTCTTCTTTTACTCCTAATAGTTTTCTCATTGAAATTACTCTTGGGTCGTCTTTAGGTATTGGTTTCATTTCTTCCGTGTCAATACCTATTGGCATTGGAACAAGGTTTTTTCCTGATAAACCATCTCTAATATAAGTTTCTTTTACCCAATTGCTTGTAGTAAAAACTAGAGGTAATGATTCTATTGTTTCATGATAATTCGCGACCCATCCATCTGCATTAAGCCAAGGTATCAAGGTTATATCATATTTTTGTGTATACCTTGACAATTGCGGTAAGTCTCCCCAAAAACCTATGCCTATAGCAAAATTCGGTTTATAATGTTTGTAAATAAATTCTTTTTCAAAGCGAGCTCGCCTATTAGCTTGATATACTTTATAACCATGGTGTGCTAAACCTTTTGCAAGATAATAACCTTGGAGACTTACGCCGTCCATTTCAAGAGGATAAGGGTATAATACTGCAGCCGAAAATTTCGAGTTAGACATCACACTACCTTCTGAAAAGTTTCTGTTTTAGAACAACTCAAGTACTCAAAAATATCTTTCCTAAAACCATAAACTTCATGAACCAGCCTTTGTTTTTCTCGAAATTCACTATCAGTAAGTTCAAGCTTTTCTTGTGCATCTTCGTTAGGAAGGCACATAAAAGGATTTTCGTTCCTTTTATAGTTAAAGCAAAGCAAATTTTTTAATTTTAGTAATCCACTTTTATACATTTCTATAACTGCATTGTGAACTTCTATGTGCCTTTTATGTCCATACTCGCCATTTTTGCCATGAGTAAAAACAAAATCAAATTTTTTGTCATGAACTATTGGCTCTATTCTTTTTACCACTTCATCTAAACTTAAATCTTTTTCTGGATTTTCGTCATCCAAATCTGAAATAAATCCTTTGGCATTAAGAGCTTTGCATACTCTAAAAAACTTAGGTGCTCTGTCAGGATCGTCCTTTCTACATAGAGACAATATTACCCAACTCCAATTTTTTTCTCTTAAAATTTTTCCACCCATCCAAATAGTTTCATCATCAGGATGGGCAACAATACTAATGGCTTTTACCATAGTGTCATATTGAATGACAAAAATTAAATATTATACACTCTACTATTTAGCATGAGTCATAAGAAAAAAATTTTTGTTGTGGGAGATACTAATGTTGATTTTTTCACTTATTATTCAAAAAATTTAGTTTTTGGAGAAGAGCATAAAGCAAATAGTTTTTCAGTTTCAATAGGTGGTAATGCAGCAAATTTTGCTGTAGCCATGGCTTCTCTTGGCATAGAAGTCGAATTGGTTAGTGCAATTGGAAAAGACGTTTTCAAAGAATTTATAGATAAAGAATTAAGCGACAAAAAAATAAAAAAGAATTTTTTTGTGTTCAATGAAAAAAATGGCATATCAAACATTTTTGTTAGAAATGATGGCGAAAGGGCAATAGTTTCAAGCAAAGGCTGTATGTTAAAACTGACTTCAAAAATGGTTTGGCAAAAAATCGGTAAAAAAATAAAAAAAGGCGACTGGATTTTTTTTGGCGGTTATTATCATTTAAAAGGTCTTCATAAAGATTTCAAAAAATTGTTAAAAAATTTTAAACAAAGAGGTGTAATAATTGCTTTCGATGCTACTTATGATGAGTATAATACTTGGGACGTATCTTTTCTTGGTTTAGTAGATTACTTTTTTTTAGACGAACGTGAATTCGAAAAAATTACAGGTAATAAAAGCTTGCATCAAGGCATAAAATTTTTGCTTAAGAATGATGCTAAACGTGTAATTTTGAAAAGAGGTAGCAAAGGTGCTGCTTTTTTTACTAATTCAAAAAAAATTTTTGAAAAAGCTAATAAAGTAAAGGCAATAAACACTACAGGAGCTGGGGACTTCTTTAATGCTGGTTTTGTTTATGGGCTTATAAACGATTTCAATGAAAAAGTTTGTTTAAAAATAGGTAATTTTGTTGCTTCTCAAAGAATATCTTTAGTAAAAATTAGTGAAAGAAAAGTTTTGAAGTTTTTAAAAAAAACTGAAAAAATTAATATAATTTTGTGTAAGGATTATCAAGAACTGTCAAAAGTGGCTTTTGAAGAAATAGCTTTACAATTAGCCTTAAAACCAGATTCTGTTTTTTGTTTTGCTGCTGGCAACACGCCAATCTTGGCTTATAATATGGTTAAGGATTCTAAACTTGACTTTTCAAAATCTACTATAATACAACTTGACGAGTATTTAGATTTAAAAAGTGAAAAAGATTCTTTTAAGTTTTTCATTAAGAACCAACTTGTTGGCACAAAAAAATTTCGGAAAGAATTTTTTTTCAGCGGTAATTTAAGCATGGCTAAAAGTCAGGCTAAGAGTGTTGAAAAGTTTGTTAGAACTCATGGTTTAGACTTTGTTTTGTTAGGCATAGGAAAAAATGGGCATATTGCTTTTAACGAGCCTGGCTCAAAGGCAAATTCTAAGACAAGAGTTGCTTTTACTTTTATTGGAAAAGAGAAAAGAAAAGTTATTACTTTGGGAATAGGAACAATACTTTCTGCTAAAAAAATTGTTTTGTTAGCTTCTGGTAAAGAAAAATCTTTTGCTGTGAAAAAAGCATTGTTTGGAAAAATTTCTGACAAAGTGCCTGCGTCTTTTTTGAGACTTCATAAAAACTGTAATTTCATAGTGGATAGTGAAGCTTGGAAAAGAAACATTAATTAATTAGTTGCAGCAATTTAGATATAATAGTCTTTTTTTGTGGTGAATTGATGGGTGAGTACCCTAAAAAAATACTAATGGTTTCAAGTTATCCGCCAAGAGAATGTGGTATTGCTACTTTTACTAAAAATTTGTGCGATGCTTTGCAAAAAAAATTTGGAATGATTTTAGTTCCTAAGGTTTTTTGTATAAACGAAGATTCTCACATATTACGTGATTATGATAAAAGAGTCATTGGTAGTTTTGTTGAACAAGAATTGGAGAGTTATGAAAAGGCAGCTAAGAAAATAAACAAAATGCAAAACATTGGTTTAGTTAATATTCAACATGAATTCGGACTTTTTGGTGGCAAATTCGGTAGCCATTTGTTGAGATTCATGGAATTAACAAACAAAAAAATGATTACTACAATGCACACTGTGCTTAAGAATCCAAAGTCAGAAATGAAGCAAGTTGTGAGAGGCATATCTGAGTATAGTGAGAAAATAGTTGTCATGACCAACACTGCTAAAGAGTTGCTTGAAAAGAACTACAAAATAGACGGCTCTAAAATAGAGGTCATTTATCATGGAGTCCCTTCTATGGTTTTTCAAAACAAGGAAAAACTTAGAAGAAAGTATGATTTGACCGATAAAAAAGTTTTGCTTACTTTTGGTCTTTTGAGTAAAGGTAAAGGGGTTGAAAACATAATTTTAGCCATGCCTAAAATACTTGAAAAGCATCCAAATGCCATTTATTTGGTTTTGGGCGAGACTCATCCTAAAGTAAGAAAGATTTTTGGAGAAGAATATAGAGACTATTTGAAATCTTTGGTTCAGGAAAATAATCTTATTGGAAAAGTAAAGTTTATTGATAAGTTTTTGTCTTTGAATGAAATCATTGAATTTCTTGAACTTTGTGATGTTTATGTTGCCCCAGCATTAGATAAAAATCAGATTTGTAGTGGGACTGTTAGTTATGCAATGGGTGCTGGAAAGCCAATAGTTGCTTCTTTTACTAGGTATAATAAGGAAATGTTGGCTGAAAATAGAGGTATCGTGGTAAGGCAAAATAAACCTGGTTATTTTGCAAATGCTATTTGTAAGTTTTTGGACAATCAGCAAATGAGTTTAAATTTTTCAAAAAACGTTTTTGAGTTTAGCAGAAAAATGACTTGGCCTAATGTTGCAAATTCTTATTTTGGCATGTTGAAAGAAATTTCTAATATTGAGGATTGCTCTTTTGGAAGACTTCCTCCATTGAATTTCAAGCATTTTTACAAGTTAACTGACGACTTCGGTATTATACAATTTTGTAATTATTCTGAGCCTGACATAAATAGTGGTTATACTCTTGATGACAATGCTCGTGCTTTGGTTGTTGCTGCTGACACTTATTCTAAGTTTGGTTCAAAAAAGATGCTCAGGCTTTCAAATATTTTCTTAAATTTTTTAGATTATTGCCAAATGCAAGATGGTAAGTTTCATAATTTCGTGGATGAAAATAGAGAATTTTTGGATGATGTTGGTAGTGAAGATTCTCAAGGTAGAGCTATTTGGGCTTTAGGCCATGTTCTTGACTCTAATTTGCCTGACGAACTTAAGCTTAAGGCTAAGCATATGCTTGAAAAGACTATTGATTTTGGGTTAGAGTTAGAGTCTACTAGAGCTGAGGCTTACTCTTTAATTGGATTGTCACAAGTAAATGGCATGTTTGGAAATGGTATGAGAGAAAAACTTGTTGAGTCTTTGATTAGCAAGTACAACGAAGTTTCTAATGTTGACTGGAACTGGTTTGAGGAATCTTTGACTTATGCAAATGGGAGCATTCCAGAGGCTTTATTTATTGCAGATAACTATGATAAAACAGGTTTAGCTTTAAAGGTTGCTGAAGAATCTTTGAACTTTTTGACTAAGACTTTGTTTATAGGTGGCAAGTTAGTTCCTATTGGACAGGAAAAATGGTTTGTAAAAGACTTAGAGAGGTCTCATTTTGATCAGCAGCCAATAGAAGCTAGTGTAATGACTACCGCGTATATTAGAGCTTTTCAGAAGACTGGAAATAAAGAATACGCAATTAAAGCAAGGTCTTCTTTTGATTGGTATTTAGGAAAAAACACTTCAAATCTCATGGTTTATGATGAAGCTACTGGCGGTTGTTTTGACGGTTTGACAAAAAATGGTGTTAATGCTAACGAAGGCGCAGAGGCAACTGTGACTTATTTGTTGGCTCGAATGATGATTTCTAAGATTTTGTAATAAAAATTTTCGTTAGATTTTTATTTAGGTTTTGTGTTTTCATTTCATGACTAAATCTACATTGATTTTAAGCCCTACGTCTATTAATCCAACGTTAAAAAATTTTAGAGTTAGGGGTGTTTTTAATCCTGCTGCGGTTAGGCTAAAAGATAACAAAATATTGCTTTTTGCACGAATTGCCGAAACGCCTTTGCATGGCGAAAAATATTTTTTGGCTCCAAGGTTCGTTGGAAATAAAGAATTGAAAATTATTGTTGAAACTTTGCCGAGAAAAAAAGGAAAATTTCAGTCTTTAGACAACTATTTTATTTTTGATTCTGAAAAAGCAAGGTTGCCTACCATCTCTCATTTTAGAAAAATTCTTTTAGATGAAACAGGTACAAAAGTTTTGTCAATATCTCAAAAACCAGATTTTTTTGGTTTGAAAGATGATGGCGATTTTGGGGTTGAAGATCCTCGCATTACTTTTCTCAAAGACGAAAAAAAATTTGTTATGACTTACGTGTCTGTGTCTATGTGCTCTGGTGTTTCAACTTCTCTTGCTACTTCTCATAACCTTGAGACGTGGAAAAGGCATGGCATAATATTCAGGCAACAAAACAAGGACGTTGTTATTTTGCCTGAAAAAATAAATGGTTATTACGTTGCCTTGCACAGGCCTGAGGGCACTATGATTTTTGACAAGCCCCGTATTTGGATTTCTTTTTCTAAAGACTTGATTTTTTGGGGAAAAGAAAGGCCCATAATGGGGCCTAGAAAAAAAGGTTGGGATAGCTTAAGAATCGGGTCTGGAACTGTGCCAATAAGAATCAAAGAGGGTTGGCTTGAAATTTATCATGGCGTAAAATTAGTTAGAAAAAAAGGTGAAGAATACAAGGTTTATAGTGCTGGTGCTGTTGTCTTCGACAAAAAAATGAAAAAAATAATAGCAAGGTCTCCTGAAAACAAGCCTCTTTTTACTCCGAAACAAGCTTTTGAAAAAACTGGTTTTGTAAGCAATGTTGTTTTTCCTACTTCTGCTTTACAAGGCTCGAGTGACGAGTTGTTAGTGTTTGGTGGAGCGTCAGACTCTTGCTTATTTGTCAGAAAGTTGAGTATAAAGAAAATTTTAGAGTCTTTGGTTTGGGAAGTTAGTAATATTTAAAAATAAAAAAAAGCTTGTTATTAAAGAGCTTTTGGCGGTTTTATGGAATTGAAGGATTTTTATTATTTTTTTGAGGATCGCTATTACGAATTCCTTGATAAAATTAACGAAAAAATACCTGTGTATAGAATAATTGACCCAATAGACCGAGTTTTTCCTTCTTTTGTATTAGTTTTAATTTTTGTTTTCCTGCTCTTTTTTTTCATTCTTTTGCTTTTTTTTGGTAATCAAGGAGGGCCTCTTGAACCTATTTCAAAAGCTATTTGGTCTCTGATTGCCTCACTTTTTTCTTTTTGGTCAGGAGATAATAGTGCAAAAATAGTGGTAATGGATAATTCTGAAAATCCAATTCAAAACGCTGAAATAATAGTTGAAGTTGGTAGTGCTAAGGAAAGTATGACTACAAACTCTTTTGGTGAAGCAAAAATTAAATTGTTTGGGGACAAAGCAAAAGTTTCTGTCAAAGCAAGTGGCTTTAAGCCATTTGAAGAAGAAATTAAAATAGAGCCAAGAAAGTTATACAAAATTACTCTTGAAAAATCTGTTAGTTCAAAACTCAAGCAAATAGTTTATGAGTTAAGAGATGAAAAAGGCCTAATTAGTTCTAACACTTCTGTCTCGATTAGTTTTTCTTGTTCTGATTCAAAGTATGTTCCTGCAAACATTAATTCTAAAGGAGCAATTCATAGGGTAAGCGTGCAATCTGCTTGCGGAACTTTGGTTGCTTTGGTTAGGGCAAGCGGCTTTGAAGAGACTAGAAAGACAATAGACTTAGCGATTACTGAAGGGACTGTTATAGTGAATTTGAGAAAAGAAATTTTGCTTGCTAATGTAAGAGTATTAGTAAAGGACCATGATACTTCTCAGCCAATTAGTGGAGTTTACTTGACTTTCTTGAAAGGAGAAGTAATTGCTTTCCAAGGCGGGACGACGGACAACTCAGGTTCTAAAATAGTAGAAAACGTAAGTGCTGGCACTTATGTTATTGAAGCAAGACCTCCTTCTGGAAGTACTTATGGTATTGCTTATAGCGACGAATTCACTATTGCTGATGCTCAATTTTCTTCAAATCAACCTTATACTGTTGAAATAAGAATGAAAAAAACAGACAGTGCTAAAAAAATTTTAATCAAATTTGTTGATTCAAGCAATGACAATCCTATTAGTAATGTTTTTGCACAATTAATAGCCAATAATAGACAGAGTGTTTCTTTGAGGTCAAACAATGATGGAATAGTCAACTTTCAGAATCTTAGCTTAGAAGAAAAAGCATACTTAGTAATAGCTTCGCATCCTAATTATGTGCTAAAAGTAATTAATAATTTGAAGTTTGCAAATAATAATCAACCTACTATAGTAAAGTTAGACAAGGTAACTTCAAATAATTCAGGCAAAGCTAAAGTAATAGTTTCTGAATACGGAGGCAACAAAGTTCAAAACGCTTCTGTTTTTCTTTATTCTTCTGCCTTTTCTTTTCCTATTGCTGATGGACTTACAGACAAAGACGGCTTAATAGAATTCATTAATTTGCCGCCTGGAAATTATAAAGCAAAAGCATTGAAAGAAATTAATGGCAAAGAGCATTCTAATTTTTCAGGAGAAAAATCTTTGTCTAAAGGTAGTGAAATTCAGTTAGAAATAGTTTTGGTAATTTCAAATGGCTTTATTGAAGTGAAGGTCGTTGATGAAAGCAATAGGCCTGTACAAGGTGCCTCAGTTTCTTTTGTTGAAAACAATAGAGAAATTGGCAGAGAAACTACTAATGCACAAGGCAGGACGCAAAAAAAAGAGTTTTCAGCAGATAAAAGTCCAATGATAGTGGTTAGCAAACAAGGTTATTATACTACTAGGCATCCTAGTGTAAGAATTTTGCCTAATGCGACTCAATCAATAGAAATTGTTTTAAAAGCAATTCCTGAAAATCAACAATTCAAGCCTGCTGAAATACTTCTTGACAAAGTTTTAGATACTTCTGGAAGAGAAGTTTCAAGACTTGAAGATAACAAAAACTATGTCTTCAAATTTAATCTTATAGTAGATAGAGCGGAAAAAAGCGACGTAAAAGCAGTTATTAGGACGAGCTTAGAAAATCAATTGAATGCAAACAATTCCACAATGGTTATAAAAAGAATAGATTCACCAAACCTAAACGTTATTTATTCATCTTGCTTTAATCCCCAAAACAATTATGAGGATTGTTCTCCAACGGACAATGATGCGAAACAAGCTATTTTGTCTTTGAACTCGGCTGATGATGGTGTCTACATAGTGTTTGCTAATGTTTTCATAAAGGAAGTTGAAGATACTCAAGAAAATAACACTAAAGTAGAATTAAGGTATGGAATTAAAACCAAGAAAGGCGATAACGAAGAATACAAGCCTAACAGGAATTCGCTTTACTTGTGGACTACTTTTTTGAATTCTTCTTTTTGCACTAGTAATTGTGGATTTTTGATTAGTGCTAAAATAAAATCCTCTCAAAATGGTCATATTAGAGAATGGCGTGATGCACTCGAAGGAACTATTGAATTAAGAGAAAATGAACAATATGACATAGCAATAGAAGTATTGAATTCTACTAAAAAAATTTTTGAAAACCTTCAAATGTCTTTCACTATTGAACCTACTATAAATCCTAACCCAATACAAATAACTCCAAATAGTGGTTCAATAGGTAGACTTTCGCCTAATCAAACAGCTACTTTAAACTTAACATTAACAGCATTGAAACCAGTTAATTCAATAAAACTAAAAATGAGCTTAAATGTTGAAGAAAGAGGAAAAGAAGCAGAAATGTTGTTTAGTATTTCAGCATTAAACCAGTTGTTTTTGACTTTAGATAAAGACACAATAAAACCACAGCCTAATGAAATTGTCATTGCCACTACAAAGGACAACGCTAATAGAGCCTTACAAGGTGCATTAATAGAAGTATTCGAAAAAGAAGGTGAAAGTAAAACAAAACTAAATATTGGTGGCCAAACAAATAGCCAAGGACAATTCACTATAATTTTTCCACAAAGTTATGCTGTTTCAACTACTTTTGAGGTTGTTGCATCTAAAGATAATTATGTTAGCGCAACAAAAGAATTAAGAGTAACACAACAAGAAGTTCTTTTACCAACTCAACCTAGTTTAGAGTGCATAAAAGTTGATGAGCAAAGTCCTTCCAATACTGAAATAGAGCTTAATTCAAGAAATTGTAATGGCACTTCTTGTAATGCTACGCCTGTTAATATAACCATAAAAAATGATAATTGTGGGTCTGAAGTGGAAATAAAATTGTCAAAAGCCGCTGAAAGCGATATAAGTATTTCAAAAACTAATTTCACGTTATCGAATAACGCAACCGAAGTAGTGAGCATTACTCAAGGTAAACAATTGGGAGTTCATCCAATATTTTTAAATGCAAAAAAAGATCAAAGAGAATTTTATTTGGGGTTTGTACTTGCAATAGCAACAACAAACAATTCGTGCTTAAGCCTTGAAAGAGTTGTGAATAATACTAACACGAAAAGAGTTTTGCTTGACTTTTCTGAGTCAAAAGAAATTGTAAAAGTAATAAACAAGTGTTATACTGGTTTTTCAGATAACGAAAATCCGAAAGTGGACCTTGGATCTAACAACTTGAATCAATCATTGTATTTTACCTTGACTAACGAAACTAAGAATCCACAAAATTTTTACAGTGAACAGACTTATGATATTAGGCCTATAAGAGTTTCAAATAATTTTTTCTTGGTGAGCGTCAATGATTTCAAAAAGTAGAGTTACAAATTTTTTCAAACCAGTGTTAATTGCTTTTATGTTATTATTTTTTTTAAATTTGTCATTAGCATCTTATAATTATAACATAGACATGCAAATAAGTTTGGAGAAAAACGTTTTCAATGAAAATGAAAAAGTGAAAGGAACAGCAAAAATAACTAATTTTGAAGATTTTGCACTCTATGACGGCTATTTAGTTTTAGAGGTCGTAAAAGGCAATCAAAATAGTTTGAGTTATCCTTCGCAATTTTCTGTTATAAAAGACGGGGAAGGCACAATAATTTATGAAAAAGTACTTCCAGTAGCTTTACCTCCTAAGGCTATTATCGATGTGAAGTTTGAAATTGACTTGCCGAGAGACTTAAAAAAAGGAACTTATACTCTTGATGCTTACTTTAAAAATGGAAGAATTCCAGCTGTTGGCATTGTACATATTTTTAGTAGCCCTAAAAGTTTAGAATTTGAAGTGTTAGGCAAAGGGAACAAACCAGACTTAAGCATAGATTATGAAAAAACAACATTTAATGGAATTGCTGGGCCTATAGGTGCTCCAGTAATGCCAAAAGAAGAAGTCAAAGGTATTGTTTTCGTAAAAAACTTTTCAAGGTCAGAACAAAAAGGCATTGTTGTGGTGAAATTGTGCGATTGGGATGACACAATTTGTTTGTCACAAAACAAGTTTATTTCAGAAGTAAATTCAGAATTTACGATTAGCCCTAATTCTGAAAAATCTATAGAACTAAAATTAATTGCCCCTGAAATTCCAAGTGCTTATGCTGTTAGAATAGAGATTCAAAACGAAAAAGGAAACCTTTTGGCTCTATACAGAAACAGATTGATAGTAAAGGGTGGTACTGCAAGAATTTGGAAATTAGATTTTAAAGGCAATTATTTATCAGTCCTTATTGGCTCAAGCCCAGACCACTATACTTACCCTGATTTCTCAGATTTTAAAGTAATAATCGAAGCCATTGTTGGCACCGAAAAAATTTTTTCAAAAGAAAAACAAATAGAAAAACTTGGTTTTTATGACGAATTTTTAAGTCTCGACTTTGACTTTGTTTCTACAAAAAATATTGAGAACTTTTTGGTTTGTGCTAAAATAGAAAAAAATTCCGTTATTTACGATTATTATTGTTATGAAGTAAAACCAATAAAAGAAAACATATCACCAAAAGGAAGAGTAGAAGTAAAGGCAACCTATTCTGATATAGACGAAAAATTGTTTTTTGAATTATGCGGTTTCAACGAAAAAAACGAAAAGCAAGATTTGAATGCTAAACTTACTATAATAGATTTGAGTACTGGCTCTGAATTGTCTGCATTTAAAGTTGAAGGCGTTTCATGTAAGCAAGAATATTTGAGAGCTTTAGAAGGCGATTATTTGTACATAGTTGACGACTTTTTAAATAGGACACAAATATCTGAAAAAATTTCAGTAAAAAAAGAAGTACTGCAAAGTTGTAGTGCTTTAGGTGCTGTTGAATGTAATGCTGAATGCTCTGGCACAATCGTTGAAGTGAATAACACTAAGTGCTGTCTTGGTTTTTGCAACGAAAATGAAGGCAAAATAATAAGTGTTAATGATAAATCGCAAGATGTTCAAAACAATAATTTTGTTTTAATGATTTTAGCCATTGGGTTAGGCATTTTTATTGTAGGCGTTTATTTAATAGTCAGAAAAAGAAATTCTTATAGTGGTGAGTTTGAATGAGAACCTATTACTTTGTTTTTTTTATTATTGTTTTTGTTTTTTCTTCTTTGACTTTCGGGGTTCAAACTTGTGGTGGGTCTCATTGCCATTATTGGGGTACAAAACCTTATACTGGCAACGAACCTATTCCATCTGTAACAATGCAAATGACTTTCACACCATCGGCTATTCCACTTCAAAATTCTCAAAGAGAAACTTATGTTGTTAGTCCTGGTACTAAGCTAAGGTTAGAGAATATAAATGAATATACTTTGCACTGTATTGATGGAGCTTCAAAAGACAATCCTTTAGCAGTAAGAGTGCTTGAAAAAAAAAGCGATAGTTTTGTTGAGACTTCTGGCAATTATTCAGTAAAAAATTATGAAGTGTGCAGATGTGATGGAATTAGAAATGCTGTTGTTGGAGACAAAAGGTCTTTTGACGCTTATACTTTCAACTCTAAAGGAATTTATACTTTAAGAATAGAATACCAAAAAACTACTAACGCTAGTGAATGGGGTTTGTACAAGGAATTTGATGTGATTGTTGGTCCAAGTGACGTTGAAGTCTTAGCTCCTGACAAGTCTATTTTTGGTCTTCAAAAAAACGTTTATGAGATAGAAAATTCAGCAGAAAAAAGCATGAGATGGGAAATATTAAACAAAGGACCTTTAGACATAAAAATTATTGGAGTTTATGATACACAATGTGCTGAAGGTTTGAAACAAAATTGTTCTTTCCCTGATTTTGAAGCAATGAACAACGAAATCACAATAGAAGCCGGAAAAAGTTATTTGTTGCTTGAAAAATTTGTTGCAAAACTGCCGAGAAGTTCTCCTGAAACAACTAAAGCCGGCTTGAATATTAAATTCACTGACATAACCCAAAAAGAATACGACCTTAGTTTCGGCCTAAAACCGGTTGATGTCTCTGTCTCTTTTAGACCTCACGCCTTTGCACTATTCCCTTATAGAAAAAGAGGCGAATTTGTCGTTGAAGGAGGAAAAGAATACTTGATCCAAACTTGCACGGATTCACCAAACAATTCGTTGTATGATCAACCAGCTTTTACAGCAAATATTTTTGACGAAACAGGCGCATTGGTTGCCACTGCTGGATTTCATTCTATAAGTGATTGCACTAACAGCAACGCATTAAGATTACTTAACTCTGAAGGTGGTTTGACAAGATTTTCAGTTTCAGGAGCTGGACAAAAAACCTATTATTATGAAGTGTTTGGAATTGTTGGTATTGAAGGTAGTTATAAAAGTGACTTTGTTAGAGTAAACTTGAGCTCTGAATTTGACAATACGACTCAACTGTTAAAAACAGAAAATTCTGTGCTTAACATGAGTTTAGGTCCACAAAGAATAGTTAATTCAACACAACAACAAATAGTAACCAGTAAGGTAAACGCATTTGAAGGCACTAAACCATTAGGATTTTTTTCGCCACAACTTTCAGAATCGCCAGATAGCAGTAGCCCAATAACATACACCATGACAGACATAACTATAACTAGCCCAGAAGGAACCTTTACCAACCCAGGCCCTGTTAAAAGTTTTTCAGGAGGAAAAACAGAAATCTTTGTAGTACAGAACACAACCCAAGGAAACCAAGGATTTAACGCTTATGCTAAAACAGCTTACACTGAAAACGATCCAAGACCAATTAAAGAATTCGACTTAAAATTATTTTGGATTGACAAAGAAAGATTCATGATAGGAATTAACTCAACAAACGTCGGATTATGCAAAAATTTGGAAGGAAGTCTTATAAGAGGCCAACAAAACAATTTTGCAACAACAGGAAGAGAAGCAATGCCAAAAGTTTTGTATGACTGGCAACCTAACAACATAACTGAACAAACATGCAG
The DNA here is from genome assembly GCA_038895675.1 of Candidatus Iainarchaeum sp. Taxonomy (GTDB): domain Archaea; phylum Iainarchaeota; class Iainarchaeia; order Iainarchaeales; family Iainarchaeaceae; genus CABMIU01. Next base: position 39,748 of record JAWANB010000001.1, on the reverse strand, counting down.
TAATCCTAATAATCCAATTGTATGTGATTCAACTCAATTTATGCTTTCATTACTGAAAAGACTTCAAAACATAGAACAACTTGCTTCTGAAAACAAATTGGAAGAAGCCAATTCAAAAACCTCTTTTAATGCGTATCTAATGAAAGATGGCTTTTCAAACGAATTTATGAGAGATTGGGATGAATACTATTCACAAAAGTTTTTTACATTAGACCAAAGTTATAACACAAAGTGGAAAAAATATTTTTCTAATCCCACAAACTTAAGGTTTAGCAAAAACAATAATATTGAACTTGGAAAACAAGTTCACGAGCCAGGAATTTATCGTGTCAACATAATAATGGAGTTTAGAGGGAGTGCTTGGGAATTTTTTGATGCGTTAAATAACCCTAAAGCTCAAATCACAATAAACCTTGAAAAAATAAACGACTTAGAACCTAATATTTTGTACATGTTACCTTTCGATGCTGAATTAGGATTGCAACAAGATGGAAAATATTTGAGAAATGGCTATGGGTTAGGATTTAAAGGAGAAAAAATAATAATAAGTAGTAAAAGTGCTTCACATTCAGTAGAAACACGTGAAACAAAAAGTGAAAGTACTCCAGTAGCATGGCTTGAAATAACTATTGGCAAAAATTTTATAGATACTCAAAAAAACACTGCGGGAAACTTGCTTAATATTACAAAAAAAGACGGCGAAGAAAACACTTACGAAGTTTACTTTTCTCCTTCAACACCATTTCCGGCAGTATTATTAGCTCAACCAGAACCAAACACTGGTTTTACAGCAGTCTCTTATTCTATATCTGACACAACAAGAGGAAACATAAACACAGGAGCTTACCTTGCAAAATTAGTTGAGTCAGCATACAAGCCAATAAATGCACAAACACAATGCCAAGATGCAGAAACAAGAGCAGTTTTGCCAATTAGCATTGGCACTGATAGAGAAAGAGAAAGCAATTTAACTGAGCCATGGTGTACTTTTGAAAGAGCTAACATTTTCCAAAAACTTTATGGTTTTGCAAGACAAAGCAATGCCACAATACTTTTTGAAACAATGTTCTACCCAAATTCAGAAGGACTGATATTAAAGAACGCATGCTTGAGCGCAGGAAAAATTTATCTTGCTAAATTGGATTCACGAGGAAACATAATTGGTTTTGTTGAAATAAAAAACAATTCCCAATACACTTTTGAAATACCTACTAACTCAGTAAAAACTTTTTCAGAAGCAATAGAACAAATACAAGAAGAAAGAGCATGCATAGCAAACAGCAGCATCAGGCAGGGAAATACTTTGATACCTATTGGAACTGGTTTATGGTGGAATGAATCAAAGTTAGTGAAAGATTTGAGAACTAAAATCAACAACATAGAAGGAATAGAAGTGAATAAATGCTATAATAATTGAAAGAAATTAGAACTTTTTAAGCATATTATCAATAAACATTATTTGCAACCACTCTAATTATGCTAAAAATTGTCAACGATTCCAAATCTTATCGACATTAGAAAAGCTTTAATTGTCTAAATCTGTTGTTTTAGTATGAACTCTAATTTGTTAGTAAAATTAGTAGTTTTGGTAATACTATTAATTGTTCTTGGTGTTTCTCTCGTTTATTTTAACATAGTGCCATGTAGTTTTTATAGTGAGCTTGGTTGTGATGTTTATTATAGTATAGTTGCAGGTGGCAAACCTAAAGTGTTAATAGTGTATGGTGATGAAGGTCTAGGAAATCCATTTTTTTTAGCCGAGGTTTTGCGTTCTCCGAGAATTTCTGCAAGGGTCAAGTTAATTGACTTGGAATCTGTTTCTTTGCCCTTGTTGCAAGAGTATCAATTAGTCATAGTAGAAAGAGCAAAAGAGATTAGTGTTGATGAGTTGATCATGTTCCAAGAATATGTTTTAAAAGGAGGAAAATTGGTTTGGATAGGTGATGCTGGTACTATTGCTAAAGAAGAAGAGCTTTTGCTTGAGTCGGAAAGAAAAAAAGGTGGAAAGGATGCTTATTTGGGGCCTTGGGCGAGAAAAGAAGGAGAAAAACAAATTTCGTTTGATTATACACTTGGTGTGCAATTTATTGCTAATAGGTGTGAATTAACTGAATGTAAAGGCAATGACTTGGCAGGATATATAAATTTTGTTGATTCTGGTGATAAGCTTTCGTATGGTTTAAGCCAAAAATTGCCTCTTTATGGTGATTTTTCGATTGTTAATTTAAATGAATTAGCTTATCAAAAGTCTTCTGCTTACCTTGACTATGGTTTTAATCTTGTTGGAAAGGCAGATCATGCTTGGCTTGAAAGCAAAACTCAAAATTTTGGAAAGAGTTTTCCAATAATAGTGACTTCAGGAGTTGGAGGCAGAGTAGCTTATTATGCTTTCCCGCCAGAGTACTTAGTTAGTGATAAAATGCCTATTGATGCTGAAACTGGAAAAAGACAGACTTATTGGGGCATAATTGAAAATCTTTATTATGGAATGCTTTACAAATAATTTCTTTAATTTTTAATAGTTATACTATTTTTTTCAAAAAGTCATGACTAACCAACGTAGTCATAAGAATCAAAAGTTTTCCTTTCAAATTTATGCCCTTCTGCAAATCTTAAAATAACCACAATCTTTGCATCGCCTTATAAATGGTGTTGGGTCTGGCATTATTTCTATTTGAATTATTTGATTTATTTTTTGAATTGTTTCTCTTACTTGCAATAATTCTTCTTCTTTGATTTTCACTTTGACAAGGTCTCCTGTCTGCTCGAATTTGATGAACGCATATGGAACAGAATATTTGAACAATTCTTTTACTAAAAGGCTTTCTGCAAAGACTTGTATTTTGAACGTTTTATACAATTTTTCTGGTTTTTTTGCGTCTTTGTATTCTTTAAATGTTCCAAGAATATGTTTTAAAAGGAGGAAAATTGGTTTGAGTATTTGCTGTTGCTCGAGGATTTCAGGCGCGGTTTTTATCTTGGTATCTATTTGAGTGCTTTTTTATAAAGTTCTTCAACTTTTTCCCAGTTAATGACGTTGAAAAATTGTTCTAAGTAATCTGCTCTTCTGTTTTGGTACTTTAGGTAGTATGCGTGTTCCCAAACGTCAACGCCTAATATTGGTGTTTTGTTTTGTGAAATAGGATTATCTTGATTTGGAGTTGATATTATTTCAAGTTTTTTGTCTGAAACTACTAACCAAGCCCAACCTGATCCAAATTGATTTAGGCCTGCGTTTTTGAATTTTTCTTTGAAGGACTCGAAAGAGCCAAAAGTGTTCTCTAATGCTTTTTGTATTGTTGAAGTTAGTTTTCCTCCTTTTGGACTCATTAGTTCCCAAAAGAGAGAATGGTTGTAGTGTCCTCCTCCATTGTTTCTTATTGTTTGTCTTATTTCAGCAGGAACTTTTTCTAAGTCTTTTAGTATGTCTTCTATTGGCATTTTTTCAAATTTGGTGTTTAGTATTGCGGCATTTAATTTGTCAATGTAAGCTTGATGGTGTTTTCCATAATGAATTCTCATTGTTTGTTCGTCTATGTATGGTTCAAGTGCATTAAAATCATAGTTTAGTTTTGGTAAAGCAAATGGCATAATTTTCCCTCCTTTTTATCCCAAATAAATATTGGATAATAATACTTATTAAAAACGATTAACTCGTGTTAAAATTCAAAATTAAATGCTAACAAATAAAATTAAAAAGAGGTCTAACTTTTTTCTTTTGCATGAAATTTAAGGCTAAGCTTTTGAAAGTAAAACAAGAGACTCATGACTCTTACACTTTAACCTTTGAATGTCCTGAAAGGCCTGATTTTAAGCCTGGTCAATTTTTTATGATAGAATTCTTGAGAAAAGAAAAAATACCAAAGAGGTCTTACTCTTGTTCTAGTTCTCCTGAAAGGAAAGGTATTTTAGAGTTCACGATAAAGCAAATGCCTGAAGGTTATGTGTCAAAGCTATTGACTACTGCACCTTTAGGTGAAGAATTTTTGTTGGATGGTCCTTGGGGACATTTTGTGTTTGAGCCTGAAAAAATGAAAAAAATAGTTTTGTTAGCTGCAGGTTCTGGAATAGCACCTTTTAGGTGTTTTTGTCAATACGTTTTAGACAAGAACTTGGATACTCAAGTGAGTTTGTATTATTCGAACAAAACAGAGCAAGATATTATTTGTAAAAATGATTTTGATGAATTTGCTAAAAAAATAAAAGGAATAAAATTAGTGTATTGTCTGAGTAGAGAAGAAAGGAAAGGGTATTACTTTGGTAGAATAGATTCAAAACTAATCAAAAAAATAGTAGAAGAAAACAAGGAAAGTTATTACTTTATATGTGGCCCGCCAGCAATGGTTTTAGACACTGAAAAAATATTAATTGAAAATAATGTGCCTAAAGAAATGATAAAGACTGAAAAATACGGCTAACACTAGAACAAAAGCAATTTTTGCATGACAAAATATGGCAAAATTAAAAGCCTAAAAATGACTTTTAAAACGAGTATGGTGCGAGCTTAAACAAACAAAAGACTTAAAAGAGACTTTGAAGTCAAAAACAAAAGAAGTTTAAAGAGCCTTACAAACAAAAAGCCTTAAATATTTAGTCAAAGTAAATTTTAAGTAGCATGGATAGAGACAAACTTGTTTTGATAGGATTAACTTTATTGTTAGTTTTGTTAGTATTTGCTTTTTTGGGAGTGCTTGCAATAACTGGTTTTTTAATATTTTTTACTAATGATAAAGTAGTTGAAAATAAACAAGTTGTACCAATATATGAAGCTCAAGTAGTTAATAACAATAGTGAAACTAGCAATAATGAAACTAGTAGTGAGGAAATTACAGAAAATACAGAAGAAAAGGTTCAAGTTGAATTAGCACCAGTGTGTGGGAATAAAGTAAAAGAAGCTAACGAAGAATGTGAAGTTGATGCTGATTGCGGTAATGATAAAGTATGCAAATCTTGTAAATGTGAACAAAAGCCAATTGAAGAACCTAAAATACCAAAGTTAGATAATATTAAAGTAGAAGAAGTAGTTTTCTTTTGTCCGCCAGAGTTTGAAGGAAAAAGAGGTCTTGGAATAAAAATAATACACTTTAAGAATACTGGTCAAACTGATTTCAGTTACTTAAAGCCTGTCACAATAAAAGCCCAAATATTAGATACTACTGATACTTTAAGCACTAACAACGCTTACAAGTTTTCAGCCAAAGCTGGTAAAACTGCTTCAATATACCAAAAAGACCTTGCAAGAACTTCTGCACCTTTCATATTCTTAGGTGATAGGCCTGGTGAATTAAAGCTTACAATAACTTTTGGTAATACGGGGTATATTGAATACAATTATAATGTGCTAGCGCGTGACTTTGCAGCAGCTGGATGCTTATAATCTTTTTATAATTTTGAATAGTGCAATAAAATACTACCTTTGTTATTCAACTTTTTTACGGAAACTAACTTGAATTTTTTTTTAAAGCAGGTTGAAAACATGCTTATTCCTTTGCCCAATATTATTGGTTCAATGGTCAAATAAATTTCTTTAACTAAGTTTTTTTTAATTGCAAAGTCGTAAGCGCCTCGACCTCCTAAAACACAAATTTTTTTATAACCTTTAGAAGAAACATAAGACTCTAAACTTGCCTCTTTTGGGTTTAGCCAAGTCAAAAATTTGTTTTCTTCAAAAAAGTTTTTGACTTTAGAAGTCAAAACAATGCACTTCTTTTTTTTAACAAATTTTTTTGCAAGCTCGTAGGTTTTTCTTGAGAAGAGTAAAACGTCAGCCTTGTTTTCCATTTTCTTTAAGTGCTTTTTGTCTTCTTTGCTTGTCCAATCAGGCAAAGAGTCTTCATCAAAAGAAATAAAGCCATCGATGGTTGATGCAACAACTATGTAATATAATGGTTTGAATTTCATTTTTAATTACCTTGTCTTAATCTTTGAATAGCTTGTTCTAAATCGTAAACTGACTGAAAGTAATTGACTAAAAAATTATTTAGTTCAGTTTCAGAGAAACCCTTAAAAAATCTTAAATTGCTGTTAGTGATTTCATTTTTCATAGTAGTTAAGAATTCGTTTTGGCCCTGAGTAAATTCTTTTTTCTTTGCCTTGATTGAATTTAAAATGCTAAAAGTAAGTGCTAAGTTTTGACCAAAAAATTCAAGCACCTCTCTTTTGTTTATTTTTGCTTTTCTTAATACTTGTTTAGAAATTATATCCAATAGGATTATATCCAAATTTTCATTTTTAGGGGTTCTACTAAACAATTTTATTGCTCTCTTAAATTTTTCTAATATTATTTGTGCTTCTCTTTTTCTTTGTGAATGTGGCTTTCGAGTATTAAATAGTCTTCCCCTTGGACCTCTATAACCTCTATTCATTGGCATTAAGGTTTTAATTGTTGAACATAATTTAAATGTTTCATGTGTTTTGGATTTTTATGAAGTATTTTTTTGACAAGCAATGGACTGAAAAGGCAAAAGAAATTGCAGAAAAACTCAATTATAATTGGATTATTCCTGAAAGACTTTCAGTAGTTAGATCTTATGGTTCCAAAGCAAGAAGAACAATAGCGAGAATACATTGTATTAACAAAGTTTTAATGTTAGGTATGAATCAACAAAAAAGCTTTTATGTTATTGAACTCATTTCAGAAAACTTTGACAAGCAAAGTGAAAATGAAAAAATAGAAACTATTGTTCATGAGTTAATGCATATTCCAAAGACTTTTGGCGGTGGTTTCAGGCACCATGACCATGTTTGCAATAAGAATGTCAAGGCTGAGACTTTGCGTTATTTTCAAAAGTTTAAAGAAGAGTTTTAATTTCTTTTCATTTTTGTTTTTGGATTATGGATAAAAGGGAAGCAAAAAAGATTGTTGAAGCTGCTTTGTTTATTACGCCAAACTATTTGACTATTGAAGAATTATCAAAGTTAGTTTCACTGCCTATATCAGAAACGAGAATAATTTTGAACGAACTTATTCATGAGTATGATGCAAAAGAAACAGCTCTTGAAATAAGACACAACCAGGAAGGAGCAAAAATGGCTGTCAAGCCTTTTTATGAGAATTTTGTTAGCCATTTGGCAGCAGCACCTGAAATGCATAAAGGAATGTTAAAAACTTTGGCTTTTATTGCTTATAAGCAACCAGTAAAGCAATCGGAAGTAATTCATTTTAGAAATAACAAGGCTTATGACCACATTTCTACTTTGCTTGAAAAAGGTTTTATTAAAAGAGAAAAAAAGGGTACAACTTTTATTTTGACTACTACACCTAAATTTAAAGAGTATTTTGGCACTTCGCTTGAAAATAAATCACAACAAAACTAATAATCTTATTATTATTTCTTGTTGTTATTACTTTATATTATGTTGATAGCAGGCATAGATGAAGCAGGAAGAGGGCCAGTAATAGGGCCAATGGTTTTAGCAATTGCTGTAATAGAAAAAAAAGACGAAGATAAATTGTTGGAAATTGGAGTAAAAGATTCTAAGTTGCTTACGCCTATTGAAAGGGAAAAAATTTATTCAATACTTGAAAAAAACTTGTTGGAATACAACTTCATCATAGTATCTCCGAGCGAAATAGATGAATTTGTAGAAAAAAATAAGTTGAATGAGTTAGAAGCGTTGAAAGCTGCAAAACTAATTTCTCAACTCAGTAAAAATCCAAGCATAGTATATGTTGACAGTCCTGACGTTGTGATGGACAATTTTGCTAAAAGAATAAAAAAGTATTTGCCATTCAATATCAAAATTGTTTCAGAACATAAAGCTGATAAAAATTATCCAATAGTTTCAGCCGCTTCTATAATAGCAAAAGTTAAAAGAGACTTGGAGATTAAAAAAATTTCTGAAAAATTTGGAGACCTTGGTTCTGGATATAGTCATGATGAAATCACGATTAAGTTTTTAAATGATTATTTGTTAAAGAATAATCATTTCCCTGACTTTGTTAGAAAGTCTTGGCAAACTTCAAAGTTCCTGCAAGAAAACAAATTTCAAAAAAAAATTTGGGATGGTTATGTCAGTTTGGATAAAAAGAAGTAATGAAGATGCAAAAATTGATTTTGAGGCTTTGGAAGAGTTGCTGGCTGACATGCTTGACTCAACTGATTTAAAAGGCATTGACTTGTCAAAACCTATCAAAATTGGTTTTTCAGTAAAATTTACTCGTACTGGAGAAGTCAAAATACTTGAGTATGGAGTAGTAGGAGAAAAGTTAAGTAATTCTCAAAGAAAAAATAAACCTTTAATTGAAATGATGGATTATGGAAATGAGCTTGTGACAGTAATAGAAATGAATTGCATGCCAAAAGAAGAATTTGCAGTAAAGGCGAAAAAACAAGAAATAATAGTTTTTTCAAAAAAAACTGGAAAAATACTCAAAAAATTGCACTTGCCTTGCATTGTAGATTGTTCTTCATTAAAAGCAGAGTACAATAACAACGTGCTTGAAATAAGAATAAAAAAATTCCAAGCCATAAACAATCGCTGATTGCTTTAATGCGACTAACGACCCAATAAATTTTAATACATACCCTATCAAAAGTTTTTTAGTAATTGCAAAAAGGTGTTTCAAATTTATGGATTGCTGTGGTAATAATAGAAAAAGTGAGACGATTGAAAAAGTCAAAACAAAAGAGGTAGTGATTACTAAAGATATGACTATAGGTGAAGTAGTTGCAAGGTACCCTGAAACAGCTGAAATAATGTTAGGTTATGGCTTGCATTGTATAGGTTGCCATGTAAACCCTTATGAAAGTATTGAAGCTGGTGCTTTAGGGCATGGAATGGACAAAGAAACTATAACTCAAATGATAAAAGAAATGAATGAAGCAATTTCAAATCATGAGGAAAAGGATATTATTTTGTCTGATGCTGCTGTAAGAAAATTTAAGCAACTTATGGAAGCAGAAGGTAAATCTAACTATGGGTTAAAGTTTACTATTGAACCTGGTGGGTGTGCGGGCTTTTCTTATGTAATGGATTTTGCAGAAAAACCTTCTGATAATGAAATTGTGATTGAAGAAAAAGGCTTGAAAATATTTGTTGAAAAATCTGCCTTTGAAATGGTTAAGGGCTGCAGAATAGACTATGTTGATAGTTTGCATGGTTCTGGCTTTAAAATAAGCAACCCTAATGCAAAGAATACTTGTGGCTGCGGCAAATCTTTCCATTAATTTATTCTAAAGCAACTATAATATTTATGTCTATCTTTTTATCTGACAATTATGGAAAAAACGACCCTTTTTTTCAACAAAGAAAAGAAGTTGAAAAAAATCTTGAAAATGTAAAAACAATAATAGCGGTACATTCAGGAAAAGGAGGAGTCGGAAAAAGCACTTTCTCTATCAACTTTGCAGCTGCGCTTTCTAAAAAAGATTTTCAAGTAGGGTTATTAGACGCTGACTTGGATTGCCCTTCTTTACACTTGATGTCTGGAATAAATGATAGAGTATTAGTTAATGAGTTTGGAAGGTTTATTCCTTTAACCACTTCTTTTGGCTTGAAAGTAATTTCTGTAGGCAACATGGTTGAGAGCAATTCTATTGCAAATA
>JAWANB010000001.1:11208-30100 GCA_038895675.1 Candidatus Iainarchaeum sp. | reverse complement strand
TTGATGTCTGGAATAAATGATAGAGTATTAGTTAATGAGTTTGGAAGGTTTATTCCTTTAACCACTTCTTTTGGCTTGAAAGTAATTTCTGTAGGCAACATGGTTGAGAGCAATTCTATTGCAAATATAATGCGAGGCCCTATAATGTTCAAATTGATTTTTGACATGCTTTCAAAAACAGAATGGCAAAACTTGGACTTTTTGATAATAGACTTGCCGCCAGGAACTAATGATAACCCTTTGACAATAATGCAATTGGTCAATCTTGATGGACTAATAATAGTAACTCAACCACAAAAAGCCGCGTTGTTTGATGCTGAAAAGTCTTTTGACATGGCTAAAAAAATGAACGTAAGAGTTTTAGGAGTTGTAGAGAATATGTCAAGTGAAATCTTTGGACAGGGTACTGCAAGAGAAATTGCTTCTAAATATAGAATTCCTTTTTTAGGAACTATTTTACTTGACAAAAGAATTAGAGAGACAAGTGATAAAGGTTTGCCCGCAGTGTTAGAATATCAAGACTTATTAGAAAATTTTGAGGTCATAATAAAAAATTTGAATGAGAACTTACTAAAATTTAGAAAGCAATAAAAAGCTTTGTGATATTATTCGCTTTAATATGAGTGAAAAAATATTTTTTTCAGACCCAACTAATGAAATGCTCGTAGTTGAATTTGTTTGGGAAAATGAAAATTTGCCTTTACAAAATTTGCCTGCTTCTTTTACAGGAAAAAAATTAGAAACAATTTTGTTGCCAGACAAAAAAATAATGGTAATAGGTTTGGGTAAAAAGGAAGAATTTAACGAAGATTATTACAGAAGAGCCGCTGGAAAAGCCGTTAAAGCCGCGTCTTACTATAAAATAGATTCAGTGTATTTTGATTTGAAAGATATTACTGAAAGAAATTGTTTATTACTTTTTGAGGGAGCAAGTTTAGCAAATTATGCTTTTGACAAGTACAAGTCTGAAGAAACCAAATTTTTTAGAATAAAAAAAATAGTTTTTCCAAAGAACGCGGAAAATTTTAAAGATGCTTTGAATACTTCTGCTCTAGTTTGTGGAAATGCCAAATTTGTTAGAGATTTGGTAAATGAAAATAGTAATATTGTAAATCCTGATTTTTTGGAGAAGACTGCTGAAAAAATAGCAAAAGACAATAAACTAAAAATTAGTGTTTTGAAAAAAAAAGAACTTGAAAAATTAGGAATGAATTGCATTTTAGAAGTAGGCAAAGCTTCAACTACTTCGCCAAGGCTAATAATTTTAGAGTATTATGGCAATAAATCTTCAAAAGATAAGGTTCTTTTTGTTGGAAAGGGCATTTGCTTTGATTCGGGTGGCCTTGATATAAAACCAAGAGAATCAATGCTTGAAATGCGAAGTGATATGGCTGGGGCAGCTACTGTAATGGCTTTGCTAAAAACTGCAGCTGAAATAAAAATCAAAAAGAACATTGTTGGTATAATGGCTGTAACTGAAAATTTGGTAGACGCTAATTCTTATAGGCCAAAAGACATTATAAAGTCTTATTCTGGAAAGACTATTGAAAATCTTGACACTGACGCTGAAGGAAGGTTGATTCTTGCTGATGCACTAAATTATGGTGTAAAAAATTTTAATCCGAATTTAGTTTTAGAGTTTTCTACTTTAACAGGTTCAGTCGTAGGTACTTTTGGACAACATTGTGCAGGAATGTTTGCAAATTCTCAAGCAAACGATTTTAAAACAAAGCTCTTTGAATCAGGGTTAAATACTTATGAAAGGGTTTGGGAATTACCTTTGTTTGAAGAATATATTGATGAGACTATAGGTGAACGTTCTGATTTCCGTTCTCTCGGAAAAACAAGGTATAATGGTGCTATTTTTGGTGGCGCGTTTTTGTCTCAATTCGTAGAAAAAAAACCTTTTATACACTTGGACATAGCTGGCACGGCATTTATTGACGAGGCAAAAGATTATTTGCCAAAAGATGCAACTGGGTTTGGGGTAAGACTAATTATTGACTTTTTGAAAAAAATATAATTAGTGACTATTCTCGCTAAATTTTCCAGCAATTATTTCTTCTCTAATTTTTTCTAATTCTAATTGTATGAATCTCAAATTATGATAACTCAAATATTTGCCAGCGTTTTCTTCTTTGGTTTTAAACAAATGATGAATATAAGCTCTTGAGTAATTTTTACAAACAAGGCAAGTGCAATTTTTTTCTATGGGTTTTTTATCATGCTTAAAAACCGAAGACCCTATGTTTATGTTACCATTTGTTGTAAAAGCTCTACCGTGCCTGCCAGTTCTTGTGGCAAAGCAAGAGTCAAAGCAATCTATTCCTAACGAAATAGATTTTCTTAGTTCTTGAATTGAACCAATTCCCATTAAATACCTTGGCTTTTCTTTTGGTAAGTAAGGTAAAGCGTAATTGACTGCGTTAAACATTTTTTCTTTTGTTTCGCCTATCGCTAAACCGCCAATAGCATAGCCATCAAAATCTAAAGAAGAAATTTGTTTTGCGCTTTTTTCTCTGAGTTTTTTGTTGGTCGCTCCTTGACATATTCCAAAAATCAATTGTTTTTTGTTAGAATGAGCGTCCAAGCATCTTTTTGCCCATAAAAAAGTTCTTTCAACTGCTTCTTCTACTCTATTAATTGAGTCAGTTGCTTTAGGCACGTCGTCAAGGCACATTGCAACATCAGAACCTATTTTGTTCTGAATACTTATAGCATGTTCAGGAGTGAAAAAAGTGTTTTTCCCAGAAAACGGGTCTTTAAATTTTACCCCATTATCATCTATAGAAAAAACAAAGTCATTGTTTAATACTTGAAATCCTCCTGAATCTGTAAAAATTGGTTTTTGCCAAGATATAAAATTGTGAATTCCGCCAAACTCTTCAATAATTTCTACACCTGGTTTTAGTGAAAGCAAAAAAGAGTTAGAAATAAGGCATTCTATTCCTATTTTCTCAAGTTCTTGCATTGACAAATGTTTAACAGAACCTTTTGTAGCAACAGGCATAAAGAAAGGGGTGTTTATTTTACCATGTGAAGTTTCCAATAAGCCTACTCTTGCCTTCCCAGACTCTGCCAATATTTTAAATTCCTTCATTTTTCATTTTATAGAGAAGCAAACCTTAAAATTGGTTTGCAAAATAAAAGTTGAACAATGAAAGCACAAAAAGTTTTGGAAATATTAAAAAAAAATTATAAAAACACAGGAACCGCACTAAAATTTAGTTCTGTTTTTCAATTGAGTGTTGCGGTAATACTTTCGGCTCAATGTACTGATGAAAGAGTCAACATGGTAACTTCAAAGTTATTTCAAAAGCTTAGTGAACCTAAAGATTTTGCAAATGTAAAACCAAAAGAGCTTGAAAAAATGATTTATAGTACTGGATTTTACAAAAACAAAGCGAAAAACATTATTAAAATGTCAAAAAAAATTTTGGATGAATACGATGGAAAAGTACCGCAAAGCATGGAAGAACTTATAAAGTTGCCTGGCATAGGAAGAAAAACCGCAAACATAATTTTAAGCGAAGGTTACGGAATAATTGAGGGTATTGCAGTTGATACTCATGTTTCAAGGTTAGCGCAAAGAATTGGTCTTTCGAAAAACAAGGAACCTGAAAAAATAGAAAAAGATTTGATGCAACAATTTCCAAAAAAAGATTGGTGGTTTTTGTCTAATGCACTAATTTGGCATGGAAGAAAAATTTGTACTGCAAGAAAACCAAAATGTTCAGAATGTGAGATTAGGCAATATTGTGAATTTTTCAAAAATAATGAAAACCTATTTTAATGAAAATTATAAATGTTTTGTAGAAAAATTATTTCATGAAGTACTTTTTAGATTCTGCAATATTAAGTGAGATAGAGTTGGCTTATAAAACAGGCTTGTGTAATGGCATAACAATGAATCCTTCTTTGTTAAAAAAAGCGGTTGAAGAATTAAAGTCTAAAGGAGAACAAATTAGTTTAGAGTCTTACATAAAAAAAATACTTAAAATAGCGAAAAAAACTCCTGTTAGTATAGAAGTCACAGCAACAGAAAGTGCACAAACTATGATTGATCAAGGAAAAAAAATCTTCAAAAAGTTCAATGGCGTAGCAAAAAATGTTGTTATAAAAGTTCCAATAAATACGTCTCTTGATCTAAAAGACAAAAAAGATTTTGATGGAATAATAGCTATAAGAGAATTGAGAAAAAGTGGAATCCCTATAAATTGTACTTTGATTTTTACACCAGAACAAGCTTTGGCAGCAGCTAAAGCTGGAGCTAATTTTGTAAGCCCCTTTGCTGGTAGAATAGATGATTTTTTGAGAAAAGAGTTGGGAAAAAGCTTTGATAAAAATGATTACTTTCCTGCTGAAGGCATAAAAGTTGATAACGAAATATTTAATGATAATGGAATTTATTCAGGAGTGGCTTTGGTAGATCAATGCGTCAAAATTTTGAAAAAGTATAATTTAAAATGCCAAGTTTTGGCTGCTTCAATAAGAAATCCAAGGCAATTAAGAGAGTGTGCTTTAGTTGGTGCTGATATTGCAACCATGCCTTTTAGTGTATTTGTGGAATCTTTGAGGCATAAACTGACTTTTGAAGGAATGAAGAAATTTAATGAAGACACACCTGAAGAATTCAAAAAAATAGTTTAATTTTTTAGTGATTTTAATGAGAATAGTTTTGTGTAGGCATGGTGAAACTGATTTTAACGTCCAAAAAAGATTGCAAGGAAAAATGGAGACTGAATTAAATGAGCATGGTTTTTTGCAAGCAAAACTAATTGCGGAAAATTTGAAAAATGAAAAATTTTATACTATTTTTTGTTCACCGAGAAAAAGGTGTTTGCAGACTGCTGAGGAAATAAATAAATTTCATAATAAGAAAATAGAAGTGAGAGAAGAGCTTTCTGAAATAGATTTAGGTATTTTTACAGGAATGAATAGAGAAGAAATAGAACATAATTTTCCTGGTGAATGGTCTAAAAGAGTGGATAATAAATACGAATTTTTGCATAAAAATGGGGAATCTTACGAAGAAGTTGATAAAAATAGGGTTGCTAAGTTTATTCAGGAGCTTAAGGAAAAATATTCTGCAAGAAACATATTAATTATTACTCATGCTGGTTTAGGAAGGCTATTGATTGGTTCTTTGTTAGGCTTATCTGGACAAGAAAAAATGAGAATAGAATTTCCTAACGAATGCATTTATTTTATAGATTATAAGCCACACAAAACAAAAATAAGTTATTTGTGTGTTGAAAGCAAACTTTCTGGCGAAGGTTTTCTAAAAAACTAAAATCTGACTAAGTTATTTTCATAATTCAGTACTTTATTTTGCTTAACTAAAAACCCTTCTTTTCTTAAAAGTTCTGCTTTTTTATTTGTACCGAGTTTATAACCGCCTAATAAGCCATTAGATCTTATTACTCTATGACATGGAATTTCAATTAACTTGCCATTAGAGCCGCATACTTTTCCTACTGCTCTTGCAAGATTTTTATTGCCTAATGCTTTTGCTATTTCTTGGTAAGTAGTTATTTTTCCTTTTGGTATTTTAATTATGATTTGAAACACTTTTTCTCTAAAATCTTTCATATGGGGACACAGGGATTTGAACCCTGATCAACCGGTCTGGAGCCGGTTGCACTACCTGGTTATGCTATGTCCCCTTGCTAAAACTAATTTTTAGAGGTTTTTAAAATTGATTTGGTTTTTTATTTTGGTTCTTCGTGACCCCCGAATTTTTGTCTTAAGGCAGAAACAACTTTTGAAGCATATGATTGGCTTTTCATTGACTTTTTTCTTTCAGAGAGTGCAACTTTGAGTGAAGGCATTTTAACTTTGTATTTTCGTGCTGTTTTTAAAGTCCATATTCCTGTTTCACCGCCGCCTATTTTTCCTTCAAAAGATGATAATTCTTGGTCTTCACAAATCGCTTCATACAACAAATCAATTAGCCATGACCTTATCACAGAGCCATTCTTGTAAACTAAAGTAACTTTTCTTAAGTCATAATTAAAATCGCTTTTTTTTAGTAGTTGATAACCTTCGCCTAAAGCTTGTAAAAAGCAGTATTCTATACCATTGTGAACCATTTTTGCAAAATGACCAGAGCCACTATTGCCTAAATATGCATAGCCGTCCTTAACTGCCAAAGCCTTAAATATTGGTTCTAAATAATAGAACGTTTTTTCATCTCCACCAATCATTAAAGAAGCGCCATTAAGTGCGCCTTTAAGACCTCCAGAAGTTCCTACGTCCATAAAAATTATGCCTTTTTTTTGCAAACTATTTGCTCTTCTAATTGAGTCCTCGTAAAAAGAATTGCCGCAATCAACTATGATATCGCCTTTTTTTAAGAAAGGCAACAAACTTGAAATTACTTCGTCAACAGGTTTACCATGAGTTACCATTAAAAAAATTATTTTAGGTTCAGGCAATTTATTGCAAAAGTCTTCGTAAGAATCAGAAGGTATAGCGCCTTTTTCAGCCACTTCTTTCATTGCTTCAGTTTTTCTTGCATAAACAATCACTTCAAAATTTTTTTGTAGAAGACTTAAAACCATTTTAGAGCCCATTTTTCCAAGGCCTATGAAACCCAATTTCATAAAATCACTTTTATCATATTATTTGAATGCTAATAAAAGTTTATGTTTTGAAGCACGCTTTCAATCTTGTTAAACCACTCCCTATTATCATTTTTTATTAAGGCTTCTGATTCTTTTGGTCCAAAAGTTCCTTTCTCATAATTGTAAATAGGCAAATTCATTGCCTTAATTTTGTCTACTATTTTCCAGGAAGTCTCTATCTCGTCATACCTTATGAATGCACTTTGGTCACCTTCCAAAGCGTCTTTCAGCAAGTTTTCGTATGCCTCTAAAGTATTTGGGCCATAAGCACATTCATGACAAAAAGTCATTTTTACAGGAGTAATAGAATTTTTTGAGTGTGGCGATTTGCTGTTAAGCCTAAGCAGAATCCCTGACTCTGGCTGTATTTGTATCAAAAGATAATTTGGTAGTATCGTGTTAGCAATAATGCCATTTATCGGATTTTTGAATTCTATATAAATAGAAGAAAATCTTAATCCCAAATTTTTACCAGACCTAACATAAAATGGCGTACCCTTCCACCTGTCATTATTCAAAAAAACTTTCCCTGCAAAAAAAGTTTCTGTTTTAGAATTATTACTAACTCCTTCTTCTGAACAATAACCATTATATTGACCCAACACAAAATCTGATTTATTTTTTACAATTAAGTTATTCAAAACTTTGACTTTTTCATTACGAATGTTTTCAGAACTTAAATTAGAAGGCATTTCCATAGAAATAAGAGCTAACAATTGAAGTATGTGATTTTGAAAAACGTCTTTCAAAGCACCATACTTATCATAATAATTGCCTCTTTTAGCTATTCCAAAATCTTCTAACAAATTTATTTGTATGTGATCAATATGTTTTGAATCCCAAATGGTATTGAACACCATGTTAGTTCCACGCAAAACAGCTAAACTTTGCACCAACTCTTTACCTAAATAATGGTCAATTCTAAAAATTTGCTTTTCGTGAAAAGCTTCTGAAATTTCTTTGTTCAAAGCCCTTGCACTTTTTTCATCATCGCCAAAAGGTTTTTCAAAAACAACTCTGCACCAATTGTTTTTTTCTTCAGTCAAAGCATTAGCTTTAAGATTTTTTACTATAGGTGAAAAGTGTTCTGGTAAAGTAGCAAGATAAAAAAGTTTGTTGCCGAGAGTATTATGCTTTTTTTCTTTTTCTAATATTAACTCTCCTAATTCCTTGTACTTTGCCACATCGTTGAAATTCATTGAAAAGTAGTAGATTCTACTTTTAAGAGAATCTAATAGGTTTTTGTTATTTGTTTTTATACTGTTTTTAGCCAATTCAAAAAATTCTTCATTGGATAAGTTTTTTCTAGCTACTGCAACTACAGCAAAATTGTCACCTATTTTATTGAGTTTCATTAACCCAAAAATTGCAGGGAATAATTTTTTTATAGCTAAATCACCAGTAGAACCCATTATTACTATCAAAAAGTTGTCAATCATGCTTTTTGCTCTCCAAAAGAAGTTAATACTAAAAGATTATTAGCATTTTTACATAGTTTTGCTGGACATTCTTCAATACTCACTTTCTCTGACTCAAAATTTTCAAAAGCTTTTCTCTTTTCTTCAGAACCAAAAATTAAAACTATGCTATTTGCTTTTTGTATTGTGTTAGGCGATAATGTTATTCTATTTTTAGGAGGCTTTGGAGAATTATCAACAAACAAATAACCCTCTTTTTCAGACTTGAGTTCTTTCGAGTGTGGAAAAATAGAAGCAATGTGACCATCAGAACCAACTGAAAGCACTATTAAGTCTAATTTTCCATTACAAACACTAAAAAAAGTTTTGTCATATCTTTTCAAACCTTCTTCAACATCAAAAGGAAAAAATCTCAATCCTTTAACTTTTGAAGCAAATTTTTCATTTATGAGCTTGTAATTGCTTTCTTCACTATTTATAGGCACAATCCTTTCATCGGCTAAAAATAAATGAACTAATTTCCAATAAACTTTTTTTTGACTGAGTAGTTCCAAAAAACCTTTTACACCGTTGCCTCCTGAAAAAGCTGCAAAGAATTTTCCGTCCTTGTTTTTTATTATTTTTGTCACCATAGAGGTTGCTTTTTCTGACATTTCTGAATAATTATTGCAAATAAAAGTTTGTTTCATGTTTAAAACATTCAAACGTTTAAATTATATTTTTTTTGAAAGATTGTTTGGTCATGGTAAGAGTACTTGCTTTCGGAACTTTTGATGTAATACATCCAGGACATATAAATTATTTAGAGCAAGCAAAGTCTTTAGGAAACGAGCTTTGGGTAATAATAGCTACTGACAAAAATGTAGAAAAAATAAAAGGAAAAAAACCGACTTTTTCGCAAGAAGAAAGAAAAAAAATAATAGAGTCCTTAAGAGTTGTTGACAAGGCAATAATAGGTTTTGAAGAAGACTTACTAAAAAGCGTTGAAAAAACAAAACCAGACATAATAGCTTTAGGGTATGATCAAAAACCTAATGAAAACGAACTTTATCAAGAGTTAGAAAAAAGACAAATAAAAGCTAAGATAGTAAGATTAAAGCCTTACAATCAAGAAAATCACAAAAGCACGGCAATAAAAGAAAAAATAAAAAAAAGCTAATACAAACAAAAAAGACACTAATAACAAAACTTATTTATTTTAGATAAAGGTTTTTTATTCAAGATTTTTATGCCAATAGAAAATTTTGGTTTGCTGATTGACTTAGGCTTGATTTTGTTGTCTGCGACTGCCTTCAATTTTATTGCAAGGTACTTTAAGCAACCGCCAATATTGAGTTTTATATTTGCTGGCATTGCTATTGGTCCACTATTTTTAGGTTCTTTGGGATTATCTTTTAATGGAATAAGATTAGGGATAACAAAAGTTGAAGAGATATTAGTTTTATCAGAGCTTGGAATAGCTTTTTTATTATTTTACGTCGGTATTGACTCTAATATTTCCAAGCTCAAAGAATTTGGAAAAATTGCGTTCATTGGCACAATAGCGCAAGTTGTAATAACATTATCATTAGTACTTTTGTTCAATAGTATTTTGGGAGTACTATCGTTAGAACAGGCTATTTATTTTGGAGTTATAATGTCTTTTTCTTCAACAGCAATAGTAGTCAAATTGCTTTCAGACGCCAAAAAAATAAATACTCTTGAAAGTAGATTAATGCTGAGCTTCTTGTTAACCCAAGATTTTTTAGCTATTCTGGCAATTTCGTTTTTATCAAATTTTCAAAACATTTATTCAAGCCAAATTATAATAGAGCTTTTTACAAAAATAATAATACTAATTATTTTAGCTTATCTTTTGAATAGAATTCTTTACCAAAAAGTGTTTTATTTTGCTACTAAGTCTGATGAACTATTTCTTTTAACTACCACTAGCTGTGTTTTTTTATTCATGTTTGTTTGTTATGTTTTAGAATTACCTATTTCTATAGGGGCTTTTATTGCAGGTCTTTCAATTTCAAATTTGCCTTACACTGTAGAAATGCTTGGTAAAATAAGGAGCCTTAGAGATTTTTTAGGAACAATTTTTTTTGTCACTTTAGGGATACAAATAAATCCTTCTTTTCTGACTTTTTCTTTTGAACTTGCAATTTTCGTACTTTTCATACTTTTAATAATAAAACCTCTTGCCTACTTTTTGACAAGCATTTCCTTTGGATATGGTGGTAAAACAAGCTTTTTGGTTGCTCTTAGTTTAACTCAAGTTTCTGAATTTTCTTTTATCATAGCTTCTCAAGGGAAAAGTATTTTAGAACAAACTCCTGGCTTTTATTCTTTTATAATATTGGTAATCGCTTTTTCTATTGGTTTAACTCCCTACTTTATGAAATACTCTGATAAACTCTATAATTTTTTTAGTAGTAATCTAAAATTTTTGGTGAATAATGTAAGAAAAATCAAGTACTTTTACAGAAAGTTGAATACGTTAAGTAATGTAAAAAAAAGTTATTCGGATCACATAGTAATATTTGGGGCTGGAACTATTGGATCTGGGATAATTAGTGCCTTTAAGGACAAGCATGATTTGATAGCTATTGACAATAATCCTGAAATTATACTAAAGCTCATAAAACAAAAAACGAGTTGTATTTATGGTTCTTTAGAAACTCAAGAAGTTTGGGATAAAGCAAATTTGGAGAAATCAAAAATAGTAGCGATAGCTATTCCTTTCAATAATTATGTTCCTTTGCTAATAAAAAAGTTGAAAGAAAAAAATGAGTCGTGTGTTATTTTTGCTCGGTGCCATTACTTTAATGATGCGTTAACACTTTACGAAGCTGGTGCTGATTTTGTAATAATGCCGCAAGTAGCAGGCACAAATCTTTTCATAAAAAAAATGGCAGAATTTATTGAGAAAGGAAAGGTCTATGAAATAAGCAATTATCAGCAAGCTTTCATGGATTATTTGAAAGAAAAGGCGAAAGAAGAAAGAGAAACTAATTATTAAAATACTCATTCCAACTTTTTATTTCTAATTCTTCAATTTTCTTTTTGATAATTGCTCTGCAAAAAACTGAGGCTATTTGTAGGTTTGTTATTAGTGGAACATTGTAATCAACAATTGTTCTTCTTATGTCATATTTTTCGTCAGAAAACATGTGCTTGAACGGATCTGAAATTATTACTGCAAAACCTAACTTGCTTTTTTTTAGTAAATCTAACACGTTTGGTTTGTTTTTTTCGTGTAATTTGAAAACTTTAATGCATTTAACTTTATTTGCTTTCAAAAATTCGAAAGTATGTTCGGTTGCATAAATTGTATAACCGTTTTTTTGCAAAGCAGTTATTTCTTCTAACATTTTTTGTTTATTGTATTCGCCAGTCAATGAAAAAAGTGCTGTTTTATTCTTTACCTCATTGCCTGTACTAATCATTGATTTTAAAAAAGCGTCTTCCAAGTCTTTGCCTAAGCACCCTACTTCACCGGTAGAAGCCATTTCTACTCCTGAAATTGGATCAGCGCCTTTTAGTCTTGAGAAAGAAAATTGTGGGGCTTTTACTCCAACGTGTTCTAACTCAAAAAAAGTTTTTTTTGGTTTTGAAATTTTTGCTTTCAAAATGCATTTTGAAGCTAATTCAATCATGTCGTTGCCTGAAACTTTGGACACGAATGGCATTGACCTTGACGCACGTAAATTGCATTCTATTACCATGACCTCGTTGTCTTTGGCTATAAATTGGACATTAAAAGGGCCTGAAATGTTCAAAGCCAAAGCCAATTTTTTTCCTATTTCTTTTATTTTTCTCATTGTTTCAAGATAAGTTTTTTGTGGTGGTAAAACCATTGAAGCATCACCTGAGTGAACACCTGCGTTTTCAATATGTTCTATTACAGCAAAGTCAATTAGTTCTCCGTTTAAAGCTACTGCATCAAGTTCTAATTCTCTTGCATTTAGAATGAATTTGCTTATAACAACTGGAAATTCGCTACTGACAGATGTTGCTTTGTGAATATATTCTTCTAATTCGTTTTCAGTAAAAGCAACTGACATTGCTTGGCCGCTCAAAACATAAGAGGGCCTAACCAAAACAGGAAAACCTACTTTTAAGGCAAATTCTTTTGCTTTTTCTATGCTAGTCAATTCTTTCCATTCTGGTTGTGGAATTTTCAAAGAATCGCAAAGAGAACTGAATTTATGCCTGTCTTCGGCGATATCAATGCTTTCAGGTTTTGTGCCTACTAATTTTATTCCTGCTCTATGAAGTTTTATCGCTAAATTGTTTGGTATTTGGCCACCCATGGAAACTACTATGCCTAAAGGCTTTTCATAATCAAATAGTTCTGTTACAACTTCAAAACTTATCTCGTCAAAATAAAGTTTGTCGTATTCATCGTAGTCTGTTGAGACTGTTTCTGGATTAAAGTTTAGCATTATTGTTTCATAACCTAATTTTTTTGCCGTCTTAGCACAAGAGACACAACAATAATCAAACTCTACAGAGCTTCCTATTCTATACGCTCCAGAACCAAGTACAATTATTGATTTTTTTCTTTCAAAAGTTATGTCGTGAGAAATGCCGTTGTAAGTCAAGTAAAGGTAATTTGTTTTTGCAGGACATTCTGCAGCCAAAGTGTCTATTTGTTTTACAAATGGTCTTATGCCAAAAGAAAGTCTTTTTTCTCTTACTTTTTGTTCTGAATCACAATTAATAAGCATGGCTATTTGTTTGTCTGAAAAACCTTGTTTTTTTGCTTTTAACAACAATTCTTTCGGAATTGTTTCCAGAGAAAAATTTGAAATTTCTTTTTTTGTTTCAATAACATTTTTTATTTTGTACAAAAACCATTTGTCAATTTTCGAGGCATTATAAATTTTGTTTATTGGAACATTTTTTTCTAATGCCCTAACTATTGCAAATATTCTTTTGTCAGTAGGGTATTTTAGTTCTTCGGACAATTTTTTAAAGTAAACTTTGTTGCCTACTAAACCATACATGCCAATGTTAAGCATTCTTATTGCTTTTTGCATTGCTTCTTCAAAGGTCTTGCCTATAGCCATTACTTCTCCAACACTCTTCATTTCTGAGCCTATTCTTGTACTTACTTTTCTAAATTTTTGTAAATCCCAACGAGGAATTTTTACTACAACATAGTCTAAAGCTGGTTCAAAGCATGCTTTAGTAATCTTAGTTATTTTGTTTTCTAATTCAAGCAAACTATAATTTAATGCCAATTTTGCAGCTATAAAAGCCAAAGGGTAGCCAGTGGCTTTAGAGGCTAACGCTGAACTCCTTGAAAGTCTTGCGTTTACTTCAATTACTCTATAATCTTCACTTTTTGGATCCAAAGCAAATTGTATGTTACATTCGCCAACTATTTTTAAATGTTTTATGACTTTGATAGAGATTTCTCTTAGCATATGATACTCATAGTTGTTCAAAGTTTGTGATGGCGCAACAACTATGCTTTCTCCAGTGTGAATACCTAAAGGATCAAAGTTTTCCATATTACAAACGGTAATACAATTATCAAAATAATCTCTCACTACTTCGTACTCTATTTCTTTCCAGCCAGCTAAGTATTCTTCTACTAAAATTTGCGGTGCTACTTTGAAAGCTTTTTCTGCCAAGTCTCGTAACTCTAATTCGTTTTTTGCCACACCACTTCCTTTTCCTCCTAATGCATAAGCAACTCTTACCATTATTGGATAGCCTATTTGTTTGGCAAATTTCAAGGCATCTTTAGTATTATTTACTGCAAAAGACTTTGGCACTTTAATACCGATTTTTTTTAGTTCTGCATTAAACAAAGCTCTGTCTTCAGTCAATTCTATGCTTTTTGTAGGGGTTCCTAAAACTTTAACATTATACTTCTTGAAAATTCCTTTGTTCTCTAACTCAATTCCGCAATTTAATGCCGTTTGTCCGCCAAAAGAAAGTAAGACGCCGTCAGGCTTTTCTTTTTCCATGACTTTTTCAACAAAATATGGAGTTACAGGCAAAAAGTAAACTTCGTCAGCAAAGTTTTTTGAAGTTTGAACAGTGGCAATGTTAGGATTAATCACTATCACTTTTATACCTTCTTCTTTTAGAGCTTTAATTGCCTGTGAACCAGAATAATCGAATTCTCCAGCTTGGCCTATTTGTAAAGCACCTGAACCTAATATCAAAACTTTTTTAGGTTTACTCACTTTATCACCTTCACGAATTCGTCAAAAATAAAAGCAGTGTCAGTTGGCCCTGGATTTGCCTCTGGATGAAATTGCACTGAAAAAAATGGTTTGTTTTTATGCCTTAATCCTTCATTAGTGTTATCATTTGCGTTTCTCATCCATGGCAACCAATCTTTTTGCAAAGTGCTTTCGTTAACAGCAAAGCCATGGTTTTGAGAGGTCATAAAGCATCTTTTTTCTCCTACAATATAAGAAGGTTGATTTTGACCTCTGTGTCCATACTTTAACTTGTATGTGTCTGCTCCACTTGCCAACGCAAGAATTTGATTGCCTAAACAAATTCCAAAAATAGGAATTTCTTGCTCTATTGCTTTTCTTACGTTATTTATTGTTGCAACGCACATTTTTGGATCGCCGGGGCCATTGCTTATTACTATGCCATCAAAGTCCAAAGCAGTGTCTTTGGCAAAAAAATCGTAATCCCAAGGGACTCTTATTACTTGCACGTTCCTTTTCAAAAGCGAATGGATAATATTGTTTTTTACGCCACAATCTATTAACAAAACTTTTTTGCCGTGCTTACCATAAGTTATTGGCTTATGAATGCTTACAAAAGAAACAAGGTTTTCCTTGTTAGGGTCATATAAAGAAATGTCCTCATTGTTTATGATTATTTTGCCTAACATAGTGCCTTTTTCTCGCAAAGTCTTTGTAAGTTCTCTTACATCAACACCAAAAATACCAGGGATTTTTTCTTCTTTCAACCAATCGCCAAG
Organism: Candidatus Iainarchaeum sp.; assembly: GCA_038895675.1. Taxonomy (GTDB): domain Archaea; phylum Iainarchaeota; class Iainarchaeia; order Iainarchaeales; family Iainarchaeaceae; genus CABMIU01. The sequence goes on along the minus strand of JAWANB010000001.1, from coordinate 15,110 downwards.
AGACTTTGAAGAGTTATGATGTGAATAATTGTAAGAATAATCGTTTACTACCAATCCTTGAACTTGAATTTTATGAGACTCAAAGTTTTTTATTAAATCATTTTCAAGGACCTTTTTTGGAACACCGTAATTACCTATTAAAGGATAAGTAAAGCAAAGAATTTGTCCTGCATAACTTGGGTCAGTCAAACTTTCATTATAGCCAACCATGCCAGTATTAAAAACTACTTCTCCAGAAGTGGACTTTTCATAGCCAAAAGAAAAACCATAAAACTCTAAACCATTTTCAAGTACGAGCTTAGCGTTCATTGCAAATCACCAAAGACAATGTGAAAAAAACAAAAAATAAAAAGTACGAAGAAATAGAAATAACGTTTTTTTGAAATTTTTTTCATCTAAAAAAAACAATATGGTTGATAAAATTTATAATGGTACTGGTAGAAAAAAAAGACCTAAAAACAAAATGTCTGAAAAGCGGCTCTAAAACTAAAAATAATGGGCTTGAAAATGTAAATGAGTCTATAAACGATGAAAAACATTTAAAAATAATAAAGCAGTCTATTAATAATGGTTTTCAAAAAATTTTTTGCTTTAGCAATGGTTTTTTGTGTGCTTGTCTTTATTATGGGTTGCTCACAACAAAATCAAGGGCAACAAAAAAGTGAAGAAGTAAAAAAGCAAGACAATGTTGAACAAAAAACAACTACTCAAATAATAAAAGGTGGAGAAACAAAGCCAGGGGAAGAGCAAGTAAAAGAGCAAGTAAAAACTATTGCTGACGGAATTTATGATTTAAAAGCTACTTATGCTTATCCTAAAGGGGAAGAAAAGAAAGGGACTAACAACATAGGCATAATCATAGAATTAGAAAATGAAGTTGTGAAAAAGGCAGAAATAATTCCTGTTAATGAACCTGACCAAATTTCAAAAAATTTTATTACTTCGGTAAATAAAGCTTTGCCTGAACTAATGGTAGGCAAAAAAATTACCGAACTTAACTTACCTGACCAAATATCAGGCAGTTCTCTTACTGCTGGAGCTCTCAAAGCTTCTATTGAGGGATTTGTTGAAAGTCAAAAAGTGAAATAATCAGATAATTTATGAAAATAATTTCAGAAAAAATTGAAGTTTTAGGCACTATAGTTGAGATAAAGTTGACACAGCAAAAAAGCTATTTAGTAAAAAATTGTTTTAATGAATTCAAAAGAATTGAAGAAAAATATTCGAGGTTTAAAAAAAATTCGCTATTATCCAAAGCAAATGCGAAAATAGGCGTTTGGCAAAAAGTTGACTCTGAATTTATTTTTTTGTTAAAACAAGCACTCTATTTTAATAATAAAACAAATGGTTTTTTTGATGTAACGATAAAGAAAATTTTAGAAAATCTTGGTTATGATCAAAATTATTCTTTGGAACCAAAAATCGTTGTGGAAAAAGAAATAGAAGGTTTAGAAGAACCTATAATAATAAATGAACAAACTAATGAAATTTTGTTGCATAAAGAAATAGACTTTGGAGGACTTGGAAAAGGTTATGCTATTGATTTGGCATCTCTTATTTTGAAAAAAAACTTGGCTGAACACTACTACATAAATGCTGGTGGTGATGTTTTTGCAAAGTCTAAATATGGTTTTGAGCCTTGGATTGTTTTACTTGAACACCCTGACAAAGAAGGTTTTGTTATTGGAAAAATTGAATTGAATGGAAAGGCTATTGCTTGTTCAGCTCCAAATAAAAGAAAATGGCTTAATTATCATCATTTAATAAATCCTAAGAAAAAAATGCCTGAAAAAGAAAATAAAGCTGTTTTTGTTTTGGCTGATTCTGCGATTGAGGCTGATGCTTATGCTACTGGTTTATTTTGTGCTGGCTTTGAAAATGCTATTGAGATTTCAAAAAAATTGCCTATCGGTATACTGCTTATTTCAAGCGAAAATAAAATTTATAAAAGCAAAAACTTTGATGTAAATTTTTTTGAGTGAAAAAAAACTCTAAATCTGAAAAATACTAAAAAAGTAAAAAATGACTTAAAGAAGCTCAAATATTACTAAAAACAATAGTTCAATAAAATCAGCTGCAGCCTGTAGTATTTCCGCAGTCTTCACAGACAAGGCAGGAGCCATTGCGTTTTAATCTCATTGACCCACAATTTTGGCATTGGTCTCCAGTATAGCCTTTTCCTCTTGCTTCTTTTATTGATAAATCATATTCTGTATTTATTCCTTTTTTGTCAATTTCTTCCATTGTCAAATGCTTTTTTTCTTTCTCTTCTAATTCTACTATTTTTTTCTGTTCTCCTTTAAGTTCTTCTCCGTTGATTGACTTTACATGTACAAAGTCTGTTCTACCTAAGTATTCATAACCAAGTACTCTGAATATGTAGTCTAATATTGAAGTAGCTGACTTTATTTTGTCGTGTCCTTTTACTATTCCTGATGGCTCAAACCTTGTGAAAGTAAAAGAGTCTACAAATTCTTCTAAAGGAACTCCGTATTGTAATGACTTTGAAATTGCTACTGCAAAACAATTCAGCAAAGCGCGGTAGCTTGCTCCTTCTTTATACATGTCGATAAATATTTCACCTAAAGTCCCGTCAGGATATTCTCCTGTTTTTATGAAAACTTTGTGACCTCCAACTGTTGCTTCTTGTACAAAGCCGTGTCTTTTTGGTGGCAATAGTCTTCTTTCTATCTTTGTTTGTACTTTAGTTTGAATTTGTTTTGGCCCTATTGTTTCATCAATGTCATCTTCTTCGCCTAACCAGGCTATTTCGTCTTCTTTTGCTATTGTGCTTAATGGTTGTGATAATTTGCTTCCGTCTCTATACAACGCATTAGCTTTGAGCATTAATTGCCAAGATTGCATATAGGCGTCTTTTATGTCTTCTACAGTGCAATGGTTAGGCATGTTTATGGTTTTGCTTATTGCACCTGAAATAAAAGGTTGGACTGCGGCCATCATCTTTAAGTGACCTGAATAATGGATGTACCTTTTTCCCTTTTTTCCGCAAGTGTTGGCACAATCAAAGACAGGGTAATGTTTTTTGTCTAAGTGAGGTGCGCCTTCTATTGTCATTGTTCCACAAACGTAATCGTTAGCTATTTCTATTTCTTGTTTTGAAAAACCTAATTCAGCCAAAAGGTCAAAGTCTTTGCTCTTTATTTTTTCTTCTTTTATTCCTAAACTTTTTATGAAGTCTTCACCCAAAGTGAAAGTGTTGAAAACGAACTTCAGTTCAAATGCAGAAGGTAAAAGGTTTTCTATTAAGGCTAATTTTTCTTCGGTAAAGCCTTTTGCTTTCAATGTTTCTTTGTTTATGAAAGGACAGCCTTCTAAAGAACCTGTGCCTTTAACATATTTAACTATGTCATCTATTTGCTTTTCACTATAGCCTAATTTTTTCAAGGCTCTTGGCAATGATTGGTTAACTATTTTGAAATAACCGCCTCCTGCAAGTTTCTTGAATTTTATCATCGCAAAATCTGGTTCAACACCAGTGGTATCACAGTCCATTAACAAGCCTATAGTGCCAGTAGGTGCTATTACAGTTGCTTGAGCATTCCTGTAACCATGCTTTTCGCCTAACAAAAGGGCTTTATCCCAAGCTTGTCTTGCTGCTTGAAGCAAATTTTTTGGACACTTATCAGGATCAATGCCTTGAGGCTTAATTGTAAGGCCTTCATACTCAGAAGGCTTTGAATTATAGGCTGCCCTACGATGATTTCTTATTACTCTAAGCATGTCTTCTCTATTGGCATTAAACCTTTCAAAAGGTCCTAAGAACTGTGCCATTTCAGCCGAGGTAGCATAAGCTTCTCCACAAAGAATAGCTGTTAATGCTCCTGCTATTGCTCTTCCTTCATCAGAATCATAAGGTATGCCCATTACCATTAATAAAGTTC
>JAWANB010000001.1:9850-11110 GCA_038895675.1 Candidatus Iainarchaeum sp. | reverse complement strand
GTCCTAAGAACTGTGCCATTTCAGCCGAGGTAGCATAAGCTTCTCCACAAAGAATAGCTGTTAATGCTCCTGCTATTGCTCTTCCTTCATCAGAATCATAAGGTATGCCCATTACCATTAATAAAGTTCCAAGATTAGCATAGCCTAAACCTAATGTTCTATACTCAAAACTTTTTTGAGCAATTTCTTTTGAAGGGAATTGAGCCATTAGAACGCTAATTTCAAGAACTATTGTCCAAAGTCTTATTGCATGTATATAACCTTCTATGTCAAACTCGCCATTTTCATCTACAAAACGCATCAAGTTTATGCTCGCTAAATTGCAAGCAGTATCATCCAAAAAAACGTATTCACTACAAGGATTAGTGGCTTTTATTTTTCCGTCTTTTGGACAAGTATGCCATTCATTTATAGTATCATCAAATTGCAAGCCAGGGTCAGCGCAGTGCCAAGCTGCCAAAGCAATATCATTCCAAAGGTCTCTTGCCCTAATAGACTTGGCTATTTTTCCACTTGTCCTAAACTTCAAGTCCCAATAACCATCATTAATAACAGCTTCAACAAACTTGTTTGGAATCCTTATGCTGTTATTTGAGTTTTGACCAGAAACAGTCGAGTAAGCTTCTGAATTATAGTTTGTGTCAAATTCCGGAAAATTAATAGAGTCATAACCTTGTTCTGCCAATTGAAGCACTCTTAAAATATAATTTACAGGCACGTTATCATTTATAGCTTCCTTTATAATTTTTTTCAATTCTTTGTTTTGCCTTACATCCATAGACTTGTTTTTAGTAGCGCATTCCATAATCTTATTCAAGTGTTCTTTGCAGTTTTTGCTGCCTGCTACCAAAGAAGCTACTTTTTGCTCTTCAATTACTTTCCACTTTACGAATTCTTCAATGTCAGGATGGTCAGCATCAAGTATGACCATTTTTGCTGCTCTTCTCGTAGTTCCTCCGGACTTTATTGCACCAGCAGCTCTATCAAGCACTTTAAGGAAAGACATTAAGCCAGAACTATAGCCACCGCCAGAGAGAGGCTCACCAGAGCCTCGTAAACTCGAAAAATTAGTGCCAGTGCCAGAACCATACTTGAATATCCTTGCTTCCCTTAAAGCTAAATCAAAAATTCCGCCTTCATTAACCAAATCATCCTTCAAAGAAAGTATAAAGCACGCATGAACTTGAGGTCTGGAATAAGCGTCTTTACTCATTTGCAAAGTCTTTGTATCAGGATCAACAAAATAATGGCCCTGCGCAG
>JAWANB010000001.1:7258-9752 GCA_038895675.1 Candidatus Iainarchaeum sp. | reverse complement strand
GGACCAGTTATGCCGTACTTGTAAAAAAGGCCAGTGTTAAACCATTGAGGACTATTAGGAGCAGCATATTGATTTATTAGCATGAACTTTATTTCATCCTCAAAAGCCTGTGCATCATCTTTTGAGGCGAAGTAATTGTATTTTTCACCCCAATAACGCCAAGTCTCAGCAAGCCTTTCTACTAATTGTCTTGCGCTTTTTTCACTGCCTAAAACTTGTTTTCCAGAACTATCCAAAATAGGCTTGCCGTTTTTGTCAAACTGAGGCACACCTGCTTTTCTAAAATACTTTTGAGCTATTATGTCAGTAGCTATTTGAGACCAATTTTTAGGCACCTCAACATCCTTCATTTCAAAAACAATGCTACCGTCAGGGTTTCTTATAGAAGAAGACCTAAGCTCATACTCTACTTCAGAAAGCGGATCAACACCTTTTTTTGTAAAACGCCTATTTATTTTTAGGCCTTTCACAAAAACCTCCTTGTCTTTTTGAGACTTGTTATTGACAATAGAATTTATAACCCCCATAAAAAATTCCTCTTAAGCAGGAACTTAATAGAACAATTTCATATATAAAAATGTTTAGTAAAAATAAAACCATGTTCAAAAAATTAATCAGCAGACCAAAAAAAAATCGTTTTCCTAAACAAATAAACCACGCCTACTAATTTTTAGTTAATTTTTCTAACTTAATTTTTGAATTAGGTTTTGCTCAAAACGTTTGATAAAAAAAACATTACAACAACTTTTTAATCTTTAAATACTTTCATTTAAACATGACTGAATTTAATGAACAGGAAGCAAAAGCCATTTCGCCTTTCTTTTCTAACCTTAACAAAAATGTTTTTGTGCTAAAAAACCTGCCTGAAGTAGTAAAAGGAGCTTTATTTTCAAGGTACAGCAGAAGCGACAAACCACTGAGAAAATTATTGTTAGATGAATTCATAAACGACAAAAATTCTTTATTCAATCAATTGTCTTTACACGAAGTAGTAGAATCACAAGCCATAGCAACTAAAAAAGCAGAAGAATTTTATGACAGAATTCTAATTGGCTATGGCGATGATTCTGTTGCAGAATTAGGTGGAGCTCACATAGCCTGCGAAAACATAAGCAACATAGCTGCAAAAGCAATAGAAGACTCTCGCTTAGGAATTTCACCGCTTGAAAAAAGCACTCGCTATGTTTACTTTGACAAAAAAGTAAATGGAAAATACTTATATTACTTGGAACCTAAAATAATGAACTCAAAATACGCTGATGAATATATTTCAACTTGCGACTCATTGTTTGATTCTTATTCAAAACTTATTAATCCAATGAAAAAATATTTAATGGAAAAATTTCCAAAAGGAGAAGAAAGCGAAAGAGCTTATGAAGCCAGCATAAAAGCAAAAGCCTGTGATATACTACGAGGATTTTTGCCTGCATCAACATTAACTAATTTGGGTTTATATGGAAACGGAAGAGCCTTTGAATACTTGATAATAAAATTAGCTTCATCAGAATTAACAGAATTAAACAATATTGCAAACGAAATGTATTTTGAACTAATGAACGAAATACCTTCTTTTGTAAAAAGAGCAAAAGGAGTTTTTGGAGAACAGCATTCACAATTTTTAGCTGAATCAAAAAAGAATTTGCAAAAATTTTACGACATTGAACTAAATGGAATACCAACTCCAAAATCAAATGAAGTTACATTAATAAGCTATGACGAAAAAGCTTTGGACAAAATAGTCACGGCTTCACTTTATCCTTTTTCAGAATTGCCAATGCAAGAACTAAAAAAAGCAGTAGCATTAATGCCACAAGAAAAAAAAATTGAAGTTTTAGAAAAACAATTATCAAAAAGACAAAACAGAAGACACAAGCCTGGAAGAGCATTTGAGTACGTTTACTATGAATTTGATGTCTTAATGAATTTTGCTTCTTTTAGAGATTTGCACAGACACAGAATATTAACTCAACAAAGACAGAATCTTACTGTCTCTCACGGCTTTGACACACCAAACGAAATAATTGAAATAGGAGAAGAAAAAAACTTTAAAGAGCAAATGCACTTAGCAGCAGAAACTTTTTACAAATTAAGAAAAGAACTTAAAAACGAAGCCCAATACGTAGTGCCGTTTGCATACAAAACAAGATTCTCAATAGTAGCAAATCTAAGAGAATTATATCACTTGATAGAATTGCGTTCAACAATACATGGCCATCCTGATTATAGGAGAATAGTTCTAAAAATGTTGGGTGAAATAAAGAAAATTCACCCTGATTTAGTAAAACACATGAAGTTTGTAGATTATAGACAAGCGAGCCTTGAAAGGCTTGAAGCTGAAAAAAGAACTGACAAAAAGCTCGAGGAGCTAAAGAGAAAGTATGGAGACTAAAAGAAAAAATCGCACTATTTTACTTTTATTATTGTTATTAGCCTTACTTACGTTTGGGTGTGTTCAAGAGCAGGAGGAAAAAGAAATGGAAAAAGACCAAGAAAA
>JAWANB010000001.1:3401-7160 GCA_038895675.1 Candidatus Iainarchaeum sp. | reverse complement strand
ACAGAATAGAAAAAGTAGAGTTTATTACAGAAGACGGAGTCAAAATAATTGGAAATTTATACAAAGCAGACAAAAAAGCATTAATATTAATGCACCAGTTCAAGCGCGATAAAAGCTCATACTCTTCTTTGCAAGAAAAACTTGCAAAAGCAGGATTTAGCTCAATAGCAATTGATTTAAGAGGACATGGAGAAAGTTTAGAGCAAAAAGGCATTAAAAGGCCTTACACTACTTTTGTGGAAGCTGACTTTAGAGACATGGAAAAAGACGCTAAAGCAACAAAAAAATTTTTAGAAAGCCAAGGCTATCAAGTTTATGCTGTTATTGGTGCAAGCATTGGAGCAAACACAGCCTTAAATTTTTGTGCTAAAAATGAAGACATACAAAAATGTGTTTTGCTTTCACCAGGTTTAAACTACAAAGGCATAAGCACAGAAGAATCAGCAAGTTCGGTAAAGTCAAAAACTATGATAGTTGTAAGCTCTGAAGACGAATATTCTTTAGCTTCGTCAAGAGCATTAGCAAAAAAAATAAGTAATGCAGAACTAAAAGAACTAAAAAATGCTGGTCATGGTACTGACATGTTCAAACCAACGAACCTTGAAAACGAATTGGTCGAATGGCTAAAAAAATGAAATACTTAAAAAAGATTAAACAAAAACCTGTTAAAAATAAAACAATAATAAAGCATAGGGCAAAAAAAATAGAAAGCCCTAAATACTATTTTGTTCATTCAAAGATATTCTTCAAGTTGTTTTTTGAACTCAGGCTTTGGATAAGCCCCGTGAATTTCTCCTATTACTTCACCTTTTTTGAATATTATGAATGTTGGTATTGACATCACGCCGTACTTTGTGGCAGTGTCAGGATTTTCATCTACATTGAGTTTTGCAAACTCTGCTTTGCCTTTAAAATCTTTTGAAAGTTCTTCAAAAATAGGGGCAGCATATCTACAAGGACCACACCAAGCAGCCCAAAAATCAACTACAACAACATCATTAGAATTAATAAAGCCTTCAAAGTCTTTGTCTGTAAGTTCTTTCATAAAAATCCCTCCTTAAAAGAATAAAGTTTAATTAAGTATTAAATTTAAAAATTGATTTAAAAGTAAAAAAAAAGCAAAAAGTTTACAATTAGTTTTTAGAAGGCTTTTTTGGTTTTACCACTTTAGGTGGCGCATTAGAACTTTTGTAATATTTACTCCCAGCAGGAGTTAACTGGCCTTTATGAGTTAAAACAGTAGCTTTGAAAGGGTTCTTTACTTTCCTTAACTCACGACGTTTAGCAGGACCTTTACCAGTTTTTAAAGAGCCTAAATTAGCCAATGGGGGAGGAACATGACAAGGATAATCAGGAGGCTTTGCTGAAGGGCTTCTATAAGGCATACCTTTTATTACAAATTCTTAAAATATAAATGTTTTGCTGGCAGTTGCTTTGTAGAAATCATTTTCGGTTTAGAATTCTGGCAAAAATAGTAGTTATTTCTCTTTGATTAAATCCACTGTAAATTAAGGCATGACTTATTTGTTTATTAGTAAATAATCTTTTATCATTAACTTTAGCGTCTAAAAAAGCACGCACTATTTCTTCAACTGAAACTCCGGCATGGTACAAAATACTAAAAATTTTGTTGGGCGAATAGCTATATTCTAAAATCATTTTATTCACTATGGATTTCACATCCATAATTTTAGCATCCAAAACTGCTTTAGCTATTTGTACTTCAAAAAACTTTGCACTTTTCAAAGTATCGAATACTTTTGACTTCTCCAAACCTAACTGATTTAGCGTTAGCGCTATTTTTCCATAAGGGCATCCTACGTATTTTAATGTTTGTGCTATTTCCTCATGGCTAACGTTATTAGCCAATAAAGCATGCGCTACTGAATAATAATCAACCTTATTTCGCAACAAAGCCTCAGCAACTTGAACATAAGAAAAACCATCTTTCAACAAATCATGAGCAACTTGATAATGAGAAAAACCACTACGCAACTTAGAATCAGCTTTTTCAAAATATGAAAAAAGAAGACGACTTTTTAATAAACTCTTTATTTCATTTGGAGGAATATTCATACTATTCAATGCAGATTTTATAGTATTAGGAAGAAATCCAAAATATCTCAAATTTTGAGCTATTAATCTAACATCACAATAAATACTTTTTAATGCAAGTGCTATTTCTTTAGGTGAAAATTTAGCATGCTTTAATTCACCGACTATTTCACTATAAGAAAAATTATTAAAGAACAAGGCTCTCGCTACATCATTACAAGAAAAAGAAAGCACTTTTAAATCATAGGGAGTATAACCAATTTGCAACAAATCATGAGAATTTAAGCCGTTGGCTTTCAACAGATTTGGTTTAATACCATGTTTTAGTGGCAATTGCAAATTATTTGAACTTTTAACTACTTGTATTGGTGTTTTTAACGTAGGTGTTCTCTTAATTCTTTTTGACGCCATATTTTTCCCTTCATTTTTTTCTTTTTAGGTGAAACTCGTGCATTCGCAACATTACTATGATTAGGTTTGGTTATTTTAGGAATAAGATTATAATATGGCAATATTCTTCTTCATGGCGAAACCCGATTTTATCACCTCTCTTAAAAAATGACCAAGTAAGTAGACAAGCCAGCAACAATAGCGAAAAATATTATTGTAAAAACAGCGTTAGTAAAAAAACTAGTTTTTTTTACTGCATTTCCAATATAATAAACAACTGAAAAGGCACCTGCAAAAGTAAACAAAGAAGCCAAAGCTATGACTATTAAGCCGAATACTAAAGTCATTTCTGAAGGAACTTTTTCTTTTATTATTTCTGTTATTTCGTCTTGACTCAAGTAAATGTAATTATTTGTTATTAACTCGTGGTAAAAGTTTCCAAATAAATAAAGTGACAAGAATAAAATTATCAACGAGCCTATCGTCAAAAAAACGTATACTAAAGAGTAAGAAGCCATTATAGACAAAATTTTTCCTCTAACGTCCTTGCCTTTAAATGCGTAGAGCAAAGCGTAAAGTAAAAATGTTATTGCTATCCAATACAAGGCTCCTTTACCTATCAAAATAAGCAAAGCCAAAAAATCTACACTCGCATTTAAAAGAAATGATACTAAAAAAGAGGCTGCAAAAGGCAAAAGAAAAAATGCAATGCCGATAATCAAGTTTGGTTTATCAAATTGGCTTTGTACGAAATTTCTAATTGGATTCATGATTAATCAATACTATTAATTGTATTTAAAGTTTTTGTAAAGTCTGCTTTGTAGAAATCATTTTTACTTTTTAAAGACGTTAGCTTGTTTTGATAGACAAAGTCAATTTTTGTTTTCTTTTTTTTTGATTTAAAAGTCATTTCTAAAGAGCCTGTAAAGTCTTTTCAATTTTCAGTCTTTAAAGGACATTTTAAAGCAATATTTATATTGTTTTTATTATAAGATTAAATGGTTATGGCTTATTCAAACTTAGTGAAGTTTCTAATAATTCTTATTGGCGGATTGTTACTTGGTTTTATTGGCTTTGCAATAATAACAGAAGTTGGAATTCAGGCTGAAGGTATTAAGAATGCAATGAACATTTTTCCTAAATTGGCAAGTTGAAAAACTATGGACGTTGAAGAAAGAATAAATTTAGTAAAGCAAGTCGGAGAAGAAATAATCACGGAAGAAGAGTTAAGGCAATTGTTTGAGACGAAGCAAGAGCCTATTGTTTACGATGGCTTTGAGCCTTCGGGAAAAATACACATTGCACAAGGCCTCT
>JAWANB010000001.1:0-3303 GCA_038895675.1 Candidatus Iainarchaeum sp. | reverse complement strand
TAGTAAAGCAAGTCGGAGAAGAAATAATCACGGAAGAAGAGTTAAGGCAATTGTTTGAGACGAAGCAAGAGCCTATTGTTTACGATGGCTTTGAGCCTTCGGGAAAAATACACATTGCACAAGGCCTTTTAAGGGCTATAAACATTAACAAGATGATAAAAGCAAAAACTAAATTCAAATTGCTTATAGCAGATTGGCATGCGTGGGCTAACAATAAGTTTAGTGGGAATATGGAAAAAATAAGCTTGGCTGGAAACTACATGGTAGAAGTATGGAAGGCATGCGATTTGGACTTTGACAAAGTGGAAATAGTCTATGCTTCTTCTCTTGTAGAAAAAAAACCTTATTGGGAAAAAGTAATGAAAATAGCTACTACTAATACTTTGAACAGAATAATAAGATGCTCTCAAATAATGGGCAGAACCGAATCTGAAACACTTTATGCTTCGCAAATACTTTATCCTTGCATGCAAGCAGCTGACATTTTTGAATTAAACGTTGATATTGCTCAACTTGGCATGGATCAAAGGAAAGTAAATATGCTTGCAAGAGAAGTTGGAGAAAAATTAGGTTATTGGAAGCCTATAGCTGTTCATCACCACATGCTACTTGGCTTAATTCCTATTAATACCAGCGCAGAAGGTATCGAAAGAGCCATACAACTAAAAATGTCAAAGTCTAAGCCAGACTCTGCAATCTTTATGACTGACACAAAAGAAGAAGTGGATAGAAAAATAAACAAGGCTTATTGTCCTGAAAAAATCGTAAAAGACAACCCTATTTTAGAGTACTGCAAATACATTATTTTTGAAAAGTTTAGAGAAGTTAAAATTGAAAGACTTCAAAAGTTTGGCGGCAACATCTTTTACTTTTCTTACAATGACCTTGAAAAAGACTTTGTTAATGGCAATCTTCATCCTTTAGATTTAAAGAAAGCTGTCGCATGGCACGTTAATGAGTTATTAGAACCTATTAGAAAACACTTTGAAAAAAACCAAAAAGCAAAAAAACTTTTAGAGAAAATAAGTTACTTGGATAGAGAAAAACAGGTTTAAAATAAAATGGTAAATATAACAAGTAGAAGAATAAGACAGGTAAAAGGAAAAATATCAATTTTTGCAGCACAACGACAAACTTTAGAGTTAATGAAAGATGGAAAGGTAATTAGCTTTACATCTCACCAAGAATTGTTTGGATTACTTCATAAATATGCTAATGAAAACCCTGAAATAAAAAATGTTGGAATAAACCCAAATAGATTTATTTTAGAACCAGAAAAAATTCCGAAAGAAGAATTTGTGAGAATATTAAGACTTGCAAAACTTTACAATCATCAATTGTATGTAATTAAACATGACAATGGAAGAACTCTATACGTGCTAGACTTTAGTTAGTTTTTCTTCCACTTTACTCCTTCTTTAGTGTCAATTAGCGTAATGCCTTTTTTTTCTAATTCAGTCCTTATTTTGTCGGCTTCTTCAAACTTTTTTTGTTTTCTCAATTCTTCTCTTCTCTTTATTAGTTCAAGCAAGTCTTTTGGCAATTCTATTTCTTGTTTTTGAAAAGAAAAAAAATCAAAAATATTATTTAACTCTTTCAAAAAACTTATTACTTCTTCGCTGTCTTTTTTTGACATTTTTTGGGAATAAAGTAATGAATTTATTTTTGCCTGGAAATCGTACAAAGAAGCCCAAGCATTAGGTAAATTAAAGTCTTCATCCATGTGCTGAATAAAATCTTCTTTTGCTTTTTCAACTATTTTTTTTACTTCAGATTTTTTGTTTTCACCTTTCAAGTCCAACAAGTTTTGTATTAGTTCATTCCATTTTTTCAAATTTTTATCTGCTTGCTGAACTGCTTCTTCATTGTAGTCTACTCTTGACCTATAATGAAGGCTCGCTACGAAAAACCTAAAACTCATTGCGTCGTGTTTTTTCAATAGTTCTGGAATTGTTATAAAATTACCTAAACTCTTAGACATTTTTTCTCCATTAACAGTCAAAAAGCCAGAGTGCAACCAATACTTTACAAATGGTCTTTTACCATAACAGGCTTCACTTTGGCAAATCTCGTTTTCGTGGTGTGGAAAAATCAAGTCAACTGCACCGCCATGAATGTCAAATTGTTCGCCTAAATACTTTGTACTCATTACAGAGCACTCTATGTGCCAACCAGGCCTGCCTTTACCCCAAGGGCTTTCCCAAAAAGGCTCGTTTGGCTTTGCTTTCTTCCACAAAGCAAAATCTGATTTGTCTTGCTTTTCATACTTGTCAGTATCAACTCTCGTTCCTGTAATTCTTTTTTTCATTTTTATACCACTTAACTTTCCGTATTCTTTGAATTTAGAGACTCTAAAATAAACTCCGTCTTCTGTCTCGTAAGCATAGCCTTTTTCCTGCAAGACTTTTATCATTTGAATTATTTCGTTTATGTGTTGTGTTACCCTCGGCATCAAGCTTGGCTTTTTTATTCTTAAGGCTTCAAGGTCTCTTAAAAAAATTGGGATGTTGCGTTCAGCCAATTCAAAAATAGTAATGTTTTCTTTGTTCGCTTGTTTTATCATGTCATCGTGGACGTCAGTTATATTAACGACTAAATTTACTTTAAAGCCTTTGAATTCTAAGTATCTTCTTATTATATCAAAAGCTATGTAAGTCCTTGCATGACCTATGTGCGCAGGCCCATAAACAGTAGGACCACAAACGTACATTTTTACTTTTCCTTTTTCTAACGGAATAAAAGGCTCAAGTTTTTTTGACAAAGTATTAAAGACTTTTAACAAATAAACACCAAAAAATACTTGCTACTAAAGTTTTTAATAATCAAACTTAATATTTTTATTGTGAGAAGAAAAAAAAGTCAACAAACAGAAATGAGTTTTATTAACCAAAATTTCTTAAAAGAACAAAGAAAACATAGAGAAATAGATGAAAGAAATAGAATAACTAAGGGTCTTCAATTGCTCATACAACATTTAAGAAATTTAAAACCAGAAACAAACACAAATATACCAAGACAATTAAATTTAGGACTACAATCAAAACAAAACCAAACTAAACAAAATACAACAGCTACAATTAGAGCAAAATACTTGGAAACTAAAGGCTTTTATGTTCCAGACAACTTGAAAATGCTTAGTAGAAAATAATTGTTTAGTAGAAGAAAAGAAATTATAGCAGAAATACAAGAAGCAGAACAAAATTTAGCAGCTAAAAACAAAAAAAGACCAAACAATAAACACGAAATAATAAACGACCTACAAGGCCTAAGGAGACAACTAAATTTAGTAGAATTTCTATTGTT